>CAZCGD010000253.1:0-9941 GCA_964498105.1 uncultured Streptomycetaceae bacterium | reverse complement strand
CGTCGCCGACGCGGATCTCTCCGCCCGCACCGCTGGTGACCATGCCGACCGCGAAGGTCGGTTCTTGCTGGGAAAAGCGGCGCATCAGCAGGTTCATTACCTGGAGATCGCGCTCGCCGGTCCGCGGGTTCGCATGCGTGGCCAGGCAGCGGATTTTCTGCTTGACCACGTCGAACGTGACTGGCCCGATGCGGATTTTGCGATCCATCCAGCCGTTTTCTTCCCAGGCGTCGACGCCGTCGATGACGATGTTGGAGCGGAAACGCGCTTCGTCGAGGCCGGGGTCACCGCTGGCGGCGGCTACGGCGGCGAGCGTCTCGCGGCTGTGCAGGGTGGCCTGTCCGCCCTGGTTGTCCTGGTAGCGCGGTGTAACTCCGTCCCCGACGAGGCGCAGCGGCAGCCGCTCGGGGTGTCCGGACAGGGGATTGTCGGAGAGTCCGAGCACGTGACTCTGAATGGCAGCGGAGATGCGCTTGCGGCCAGCGTCGTCCAGCGCAGCCTCGACCAGGAGCGCGCCATCCTGCTGGATGCGCAACCGCATCGGCTGGTGGTCGAAGCTTACCTTCAGCCGTGAGAGCGCGGGCGTATTCACCAGCGCCACGAATTCGTACTTCTTGCTCCACGCGGCGTCCGCGGCCGCTGAATTGGCGAAGCGAAAGCCGAGGACGCGGTCGCCTGCGATGCGTCCTTCCCCGAGCACCGTCAGCACTTCGCAGGCCTCGGGGGTGAAGCCCTTCACCGGGTAGCGATAGAGAGCAACGACGGCAGGCATGTTTACTATATGGACTTTAGTGAGCCCGCAGGACGAAATCCTGCAAGAATACACGGATTGATCGTCATAATATGGACTCGCTTGGTAAGCGTGGGGTAAGGCTGGTGTACAATAATCAGCAAGCTTGGATGATAACGGTGAGAGCGTGGTTTGGAACAGGCTTCCTATCCGCCTGCCCGTATTGTCCCGGCGCCTGATCAACCAGCGGGTTACCGCATTGGAGCCATATGTCCAGATTCCTGTCCGCAGTTGCGCTGTTCCTGATGTCCAGTCCCCTGTTTGCCGCCATGAAAGAGATGGACGCGGCGAATGCGCCCGCCGAGACCGTTAGCGTGGTCTGGGTCATCCTGTTTGTCGTGCTGTTCGTCGTCGCGTGCGTCGGTTTCTTCGCCTACGTCTGGCTGAAGGACGGCAAGAGCGAGCAAGCCGCTTCGGACAAGTAGCAGCACGACCCGGACGGCCGGTTCCGGCCGCCGCCCCCCGCAACACCCCCGAGCGCGGGCCACCATGAGTGGCCCGCGCCGCTTTCAATGGATGGATTCCGCGCGGCATGCCATCATTGAGGGGGGAAAAGAAATGGCTGGGGCATGAATAACAGAAACTGGTCCACGCGCTTCCTGGCCGCCGTCGCGGTTTTCGCCGTCCACGCCGCGGTCGCGCAGGATTTTCCGTCCAGGGCCGTGAGGATTGTTGTTCCCTTTCCGGCCGGCGGGACGACTGACACCATCGGGCGCGCCGTGGCCCCGCCGCTGTCCAGGGCTCTCGGCCAGAGCGTGGTCATCGAAAACCGACCTGGCGCCAACACCGTCATTGGCGCCGAGTTGGTGCTGCGGGCGCCCGCCGACGGGCACGCGCTGCTGTTCATGGCGCCCAGCTTCACCATCAATCCGTTCGTGCAGGCCAAGCTGCCGTTCGATCCCCTGAAAGACTTCGCCGGCGTCACGCGCCTCGTCACCAACCCGCTGATCATCTGCGTTCACCCCTCGCTGCCGGTGAAAACCGTCAGGGAGCTGGTCGCGCTTGCGCGTGCGCGGCCCGGCGAGTTGACGTGGGCGATATCCAGTGTCATCGGCGGTGGGCGCATCGGTGGAGAACTGTTCATGGACGCGACGAAGATCAACATGACCGTCGTGCCCTACGGCGGGGGCGCCCCGGCGCTGACGGCCGTGCTGGGCGGGCATACCAGCATGCTGATCGGCAATATGCTCGATTGCTCGCCGCACGTCGCGTCCGGCAGGATACGCCCGATTGCAGTGACTTCGGCGACGCGGTCCACAACGCTTCCCAGCGTTCCTACCGTCGCGGAATCCGGCTATCCTGGCTTCGAGGCGATCAACTGGTTTGGCGCCGTCGTCCGCTCGGGCACGCCCCGCAGCATCATTGACCGGCTGAGTGCCGAGATCGGACGGGCGCTCAGGCTCCCGGAAGTGAACGACGCGCTGAACAGGGTGGGCATGAACCCCGCGCCCATGGCCGCGGGCGAATTCGATGCTTTCATCCGGCGCGAGATGGACACCAACGGCAGGATCATCGGTAAACTGAATCTGAAGATCGAGTAGGCGTGCATGGCTTGCGGCGATCACTGACGGCGGAAGCACATGAAAAAACTCACCTTGGCGGCGGTGCTGCTGGCCGCGATCGCCACCACCGCGGCGGCGCAGAACGGGCAACCCGATCCGCTGCTTACCCGGCGCGGCTGGGAAGTGGGTGGACAGATCTCGAAGTATGACTACGAAGAGCCGGACTTCGCCAAGCTCACTGGCAACCAGGGCGGCGCCGTCGGGGCCTATACGTTTGCCGGCGCCAGCCGCGTCTTCAGCCGAATAGACGGCCGTCTTGCCTACGGCTCGCTGAAATACGAGGGATCGGGCACCCAGGACGGCGTTCCCAACTGGATCTTCGAGGCGCGGGCCGTCGTCGGGAGGGATTTTCAGGCGAGTGACAACGTTGCTCTGTCGCCCTATATCGGCCTCGGCTATCGCTTTCTTTACAACGACCTCAGGGGCAATACCGTAGTTGGCAATACCACGTATGTCGGCTACCGGCGCTATTCCAACTACGTCTATGTGCCGGTGGGCGTGACGCTCCGCATGCGGACCGGAGACCAATGGGTCGTCGCGCCGACGCTCGAGTACGACTTCTTCCTCGGCGGGCGGCAGTACTCGAGGCTCTCCGACACCGGCCTCGGCTACTCCGATGCCTCGAACGACCAGAACAGCGGGTACGGCTATCGCGCCTCCCTCATGATGGAGAAGGGACACTGGTCGTTCGGCCCCTGGCTGCAATACTGGAACATCAAGGACTCCGACGTCGTACCCATCGGATTGGGCACGGCCGCGATGGAGCCGGCGAACTGGACGCGCGAGTACGGATTGGAGCTGCGCTACCGCTTCTAAGAGCCCGTAGTTCATTCAAAGAAGGGAACACCATGAACGGCAACAGGAACGATACTGAATTACCGCGCCGGCAGGTACTGGCCGGGCTGGCTGTGCTCGGCGCGGGGGCGTTGCTGCCCGGCTGCGCGTCGAACGAGCCGGCGCCGGCGTCGCGGCTGGAGCGCAACAAGGCGGTGGCCCTGCGCTTCAAGAAAGCGCAGGGCACGCAGGAGGAAGCTGACGTCATGCGCGAGGTTCTGGCGCCGGACTACAAGCGCTGGCGTGGCGGCATGGCGAACCTCGCCGGCAATGCGCGTGACCAGGGTTTCCCCGGCGGCGGGTCTTTCCTGCGCAGCGCCTTTCCCGACCGCGTCGATATCATCGAAGACGTGATCGCCGACGGCGACCGGGTGGGCCTGCGCTTCCGGCTCACCGGCACCCACCGCGGCAACCTGTTCGGCATCGCGCCGACGGGCAGGAAAGTGGACGTCTACGAGGTCGCCATCCTGCGCGTGGTGGACGGCAGGATCACCGAGGGCTGGTTCATGGCGGACGAGGCGGGCATCCTGAAGCAGCTCGGCGCGGAGTTGCCGGCGCGCAAGGACGGCAAGCTGATCGCGCCGCCGATCACGGACGCGGGCGAGGACGGGGATGCGCTGCTGGCGCGGCTGAAGGCGCGGCCGGCGGCCACCCAGGAAGATCGCAACAAGCTGGTGGTCGCCGCCTCCAAGTCCTCCGCGCCGCCCAAGGACACCCGCGCGCCGGACTATAAGCAGTTGCGCCAGGGGTTGCAGCACATGCGCAACTACGGCACCGCCAAGGGAACGGCGAAGCTCACCCCGACCTACGCGTTCCCGGACCGGCGCGACCACGTCCTCGGCCTGCTCGCCGAGGGCGACAAGGTGTGGATGCAGTTCAACCTGCGCGGCACCCACACGCGGAGTTTTTACGGCCTGCCGCCGACCAACCGGCGCGTCGAGATGCCGGAAATCGGCATTGCGCGTTTTGTCGACGGTAAGTGGGCCGATGGCTGGTACTTCGGCGACGAGCTCGGCATCCTGCTGCAGCTCGGCGCGCTGCACATGCTTCACAGTTAGCCAAGGACGAACTCGTGAATGGTGAATGGTAAGCGGCTAGCAGTGAGCGGAAAGACCTAATGGGTATATGGTTCTCAGACCGCTATTGAATCTGCTCATTGCGTCCGCGGCGGCGTTCGCCGCCGGTGCCGGCGTGGCGCAGGAATTCCCGTCGAATCCGGTGCGGTTCGTCGTCCCGCTCCCCGCCGGAGGGACGATGGACATCATCGCGCGCACGCTGGGCCAGCCGGTCGCCCGGGCGCTTGGACAGAACGTGGTCGTGGACAACCGGCCCGGCGGCGGCGGGGGCGGGATCATTGGTACCGAAGTGGTGGCACGCGCCCCCGCGGACGGCCACACCGTTCTCTTCATCGGCAACGGCTACACGATGAACCCCGCGCTGAGGTCGAAGCTGCCGTACGACACCGTGAAGGACTTCACCGCCGTCGCGAGGGTCGCATCGAACCCGTTGGTGGTTTCCGTTCATCCGTCGCTCCCGGTAAAAACCCTGAAGCAACTGGTCGCGCTCGCGCGCGCGCATCCGGGCGAGTTGACGTTCGCGTCCGGCACCGCGGCGGGCGGGCTGCGTCTTAACGCGGAGCGCTTCAAGGCGGCGGCCGGGATCGACATCGTCAATGTGCCGTACCAGGGCGGCGTGCCGGCGGTGACCGCCGTGCTGGGCGGGCACACCAGCATACTCATCGTCAATGTTTCCGAGACCGTGCCGTACGTCGCGTCGGGCCGGCTGCGTCCGCTCGCCGTCACTTCGCTCGAACGCAACGGCGCCCTCAGGGAGGTCCCGACGGTGGCCGAGTCAGGCTACCCGGGATTCGAGGCCCTGATGTGGTACGGTGTGGTGGCGCGCACGGCCGCGCCGAAAGGCGCGATCGACCGGTTAAGCGCCGAGATCACCCGGGCGGTCCAGCTTCCGGAAGTGAGCGATGCCCTGGACCGCAAGGGACTGTCCGTCGCCACCATGAGGCCAGCGGAGTTCGATGCGTTCATCCGCGCCGAGATCGAGAGCAACGGCAGAATGGTGCGCGCCCTGAAGCTGGTGGTCGAATAAGGAGTTTGCCCGGCCGAGGGGTTTGTCGGACTCAGGTCGGACAAACTCTCATGCGCTCCAGCTGGTGTGGCGGCCGATGAAGTCGAGCGTCAGGCGCGCGGTCGCGTCGGGGGCGGAGCCGGCGGCGTGGTAGCCGTCGATCGGCAGCATCGCCAGCTCGGAGTTGGGGATCGTCTTCTGCCAGCTCTCGAACACCGTCCGGCCGCGGCGCGCGGTATCGGTGCCGATCACCAGCGTCGGGCACCGGATGCGCTTGATATCCTCGCGAATGTCGATCGCGCCGACCCAGCGCATGTAGGCGTGGACGGTCGAGAGCGCGGTCTTGCCCATCATGTCGGACCACCACTCGATGCCGGCTTCGAGCATCTTGCGGCCCATTCGCTCGCGCTGCGTCCGCTGCGCCCAGCTGCGCACGCCGTCGCGCTCCATTTCCTCGATCCAGCCGGCGGCATTCGGCGGCGTGACCGGCGAGCACGACACCGTGATGGTTTTCACCAGCCCGGGGTGCGTCGCGGCCAGCACCATGACGCTGATGCCGCCGCTCTTGCCGCCGACCACGTGCGCGCTGCCGCCGGCGACGAGGCGGATGATGCGCGCGAGGTCGTCCACGTAGCGCTCGGTCGTCAGCGGGTAGTCCTTCGCCACCGGCCCCGATTGCCCGAAGCCGCGCTGGTCGATGCGCACCATGCGGTAGCGGCGCGAGAAGTGCGGCACCCAGGCGTGCCACGCCTCGGTATTCTCGGTGAAGCCGTGCACGAACAGCACGGATTCCGGTTTCGTCCACGGATCGGTGTGGTCGTCTATCTTGTAGAACAGCTTGCAGTCGGGGAGGTCGAGGTAGGGCATTGCTTCAGATCCTCAAGTATTAAGTATTAGCCGCAGATGGACGCAAATAGAATCAAGATCAATTTAGCCGCCGATGAACGCCGATAGACGCCGATATAAGAATCAACCAAAAGGCAAGAATTTCAGCCGCAGATAAACGCAGATACACGCGGATGAAAGAAGGGAAAAGAGAGTCGGGAGTAATCTTCATGATTCGAGAATTTCGCTAATCAAAATTTACTCCGACCCCAATGTCTGCAACATTTGTTATTGTTGGGTTGCTTTTTTTATCGGCGTTCATCGGCGTTCATCGGCGGCTAATGTGTCTTGATTCTTGGGGTTGATCTTTTCCGCGTTTATCTGCGGTTGCATTGTCGTTACTCCGCACGGATGCCGGCATCCTTGACGATCCTCGCCCACTTCCTGACGTCGGCGCGGATGACGGCGTCGAATTCCGCCGGCGTGTTGCCAACGGCCGTGGCGCCTTCGGACGCCAGTATCTGGTTGAACTCCGGCGAGCGGACGACCTTCACGATCTCCCGGTTCAGGCGCTCGATCACGGGCCGAGGCGTGCCTGCCGGCGCCAGGATGCCGTTCCAGCCGCGGGCCTCGTAGCCGGGGAGAGCGTCCGCGATCGGCGGCACGTCGGGCAGCGCGGGGATACGCTGCCTCGCGCCGACGCCGAGCGCCCTCAAGCGGCCGGCCTTGACGTGGGGCACGACGGTGCCCGCCGAGCCGATCAGGTAGAACTGGATCTCACCGGCAAGCAGGGCGGTCAAGGACTGCGGCGCCCCCTTGTAGGTTACCTGCACAAACTGGATGCCGGCCATCGAGCGCAGCAGTTCGGCGCCGAGGTGCCCCATGCTGCCGCTGCCGACGGAGCCGTGATTCAACTGCCCCGGCTTCTCTTTCGCGATGGCGATCAGTTCCGCCACGGTCTTCGCCGGAAACTGGCTTCCCACGATCAGCACCGGCGATACGGCGCTCACCAGCGTGATCGGCGCGAACGCCTTGACAGTGTCGTAGGGAACGTCGCGGTAGAGGCTCTGGTTCACCGGGTGCGAGGGAAATACCATGAGCAGCGTGTAGCCGTCCGGCGCGGCCTTGGCGACGATACTCGAGCCGACGACGCCGCTCGCGCCCGGGCGGTTGTCCACCACCACCTGCTGGCCGAGGGCGTCGGTGAGCCGCGGCGCGATCACGCGCCCGAGTATGTCGGTGATCCCGCCCGCGCCGCTGGGGATGATCATGCGGACGGGGCGCGACGGGTAGTCTGCGCCCCGAGCTGCGCTGCAGATCGCGAGGGCGCAGACAAGGATGAAGGCAGAAGGATGAAGGATGAAGGAAAACAAAGTTACTTCTGCCTTCTGCCTTCTGACTTCCGCCTTGCCGCTACGCGGGCACCCACGCCATCGGTGCCTGGTGCGCGAACGCGGTCTTCACGTCGATCACGGCCGGCAGCTCGGACGCCATTGCCGCGTCGAATGCCTTGCGGAAGTCCTGCGGCTTCTCCACCGTGACGCCGAAGCAGCCGAACGATTTCGCCACCTTTTCGAAATCCGTCTCGAGGAATTCGAAGCACTCACCCTTGCGGCTCTGGTCCTTGCCCTCGTAGGCGATGTTGAGATTGCGCAGCCCCTGCGCGAGCGAGTGGTTGTTGTTGACGACGGTCACGGTTTTGATGCCGCGGCGGCGCGCCGTCTCCAGCTCCGGGAGGTGGTAGTAGAAGCCGCCGTCGCCGCAGAAGCAGATCACCGGCCGGTCGGGCGCGGCGCACTTCGCGCCGAGCGCGGCCGGAAACGACCAGCCGAGCGAGCCGGCGGCGCGGATGTAGCGCTGGCCGGGGTGGCGCAGGTAGATCAGCGTGCCGCTCCACAGCGCCGCGTAGCCGGTGTCGGCGACGAGGATCGCGTCTTTCGGCAGCACTTCGTTCAATTCCTTCGCGAGGCGCTCGGGTCGCATCGGCATTGCTTCGGACGAGCGCGCCTTTTCCGCTTCCTTGCGCCACTCGTCCACGTGCTTCGCGGATTGCGCGAGCCATTCATCGTGCTGCGCGCTCGCCGCGGCCGCCGCCAGCGCTTCGAGTCCCGCACGCACGTCGGACTGGATGCCGATCACGCCGTGGTAGTTACGGCCGATCTCCACCGGGTCGATGTCGATCTGGATGATCGCGGTGCCGGGTTTGGGCATTTTCCAGTTGGCAGTGGTGTGGTCGCCGGTGTTGCAGCCGGCGTAGATCACGAGGTCCGCCTCGGCGATGACGTGGTTCGCGCCGCCGCGGCCGTAGAGCCCGCCCAGGCCGCGGAACAGCGGGTGGTCCTCCACCATGATGTCCTTCGCGTCGAGCATCGAGACCACCGGCGCCTGGATGCGCTCTGCAAGCTTCGCCACGGCGTCGGACGCGCCGCTGATGACGGCGCCGCGGTCCGGGATGATCACCGGCCGCGCGGAAGCCTTGATCGCCGCGACGGCCTTCTGGACCAGCGCCGGATCGGGAGCGGGACGGAACGCCGGGTAGCGCGTGTGCGCTTCATCGGCGGCGACGTCGAACATACCTTCCAGCGGCGTGATGGCGTCGCCGGTCAGGCCGCCGACGTCGAGATGCACCGGGCGCGGCGTGCCGGTGGTCGCCTCGCGGAAGGCGAGCCGCAGCATATGCGGGAACTGC
The DNA here is from genome assembly GCA_964498105.1 of uncultured Streptomycetaceae bacterium. Classification (GTDB taxonomy): domain Bacteria; phylum Pseudomonadota; class Gammaproteobacteria; order Burkholderiales; family SG8-41; genus SG8-41. The sequence goes on along the minus strand of CAZCGD010000253.1, from coordinate 1,159 downwards.
TCGAGCTGCTCGATCTCGCCGTGAAACTTGGTCACCGCGGAATAAAGCGGCCCGTGCTGGACTTCCTGGTAGGAATTGCGGTGCTGGAACGGCGGCACGTGGCGCCCGGTCAGCGCGATCACCGGCGAGTGGCCGAGGTAGGGGTCCTGCATGCCGGCGGCGAGATTGGCTGCGCCCACCGACTGCGCCATGCACACGGCGGGCCGGCCCGATATGCGCGCGAACCCGTCCGCCATGTAGGCGACCGCTTTCTCCGAGTGGCCGAGGATGCGTCTGATGCCAACGTCCTCCATTTCCGCCAGCGCGCGCCGCAGGATCGCGTCCATGAAAAACACGTGGGTGACACCGTAGGCCTTGAGCATCTCCGCGATAAAGCGGGCGCCCGTCATCTTCCGCGCCATATTATTCCCCCTAGGAGTTTGCAGTTGGCAGTTTACAGTTTGCAGTTTGCAGTTGGCAGTGTGCAGTGTGCAGGTTGCAGCAGGTAGTATTGAATTACTGCCAACTGCCAACTGACGGCTGCCAACTCAAGCCTCAGGCGAGCAGTTCAGGCCGCGGTGCGGACCTGCCGCATCCCGGCGAGGCCGTCGGCGTCAGTGGCGGTGATGGTGGTGCGGACGATGTGGCGCGCCCGGTCGTCGGGCCACGGCCGCCCGCGGTGCAGCACGCAGCGGTTGTCCCACATGATGATGTCGCCCGGCTGCCAGCGGTGCAGGTAGGTGTGAGCGGGCGCTGTCGTGTGCTCTATCAGTTCGGCGAGCAGCGCCTGCGCCTCGTCTTCCGGCATGCCGTCGATGGCGAAGGTATGCGACGCGATGTAGAGCGAGTCGCGTCCGTTCGTGGGGTTGCGCCAGCGGATGCGCCAGCGCACCGGCGGCAGCGTGGAGCGCTCGCGCTCCGAGATCATGCTGCGCGAGATCTTGCCGCGCGAATGGGCATAGTCGTGCCTGGCGTAGGCGTCGGCGAGCCGCGCGCGCGTCGCCTGCGGCAGCCGTTCCCAGCCGAGCCGCATCGAGGCGAATTCGGTCTCGCCGCCCCGGTCCGGGATGATCCGCACCGAGAGCACGGAAGCGAGCGCCGGCGGGTCCTTGAAGCAGCTGTCGGTGTGCCACAGCTGGTTGGCGCGGGCGCGCAGCGCTTCCTTATGGTCGGGCGGGAC
>CAZCGD010000252.1:0-11112 GCA_964498105.1 uncultured Streptomycetaceae bacterium | reverse complement strand
CCTTCTGCGACCGGGTCCTTTTCCTTGACGAGGATTTCCTTCACCGTGCCGGGGTCCTCGGTAATGACCGGGATCTCCATCTTCATGGACTCGATCACGACCAGCGTGTCGCCGGATTCGACCTTGTCGCCCGGCTTCGACTTCACCTGCCACACGGTGCCGGTGATCTCGGACTTGATTTCGATGCGCGCCATACCGGTACTGCTCGTTGGTTGAGTTCCGGGACAAAATTCGCGGCGAGTATAGCACGCAGGGTTGTGCCCGCCGCGGCGGCTGCGTAACATACATGGAATTCGCGCAAACACCTCGCGAAATCCATAATGAAGATTTCACGTCATATAGCTGAGTTATCGTGCCTACACTTCCTGTACTGAAAGATGCCGCGCTCGAGCTGGAAGGGCGCGTCGCCGTGCTCACCTTCAGGCGCGATGACATGCGCAACGCCCTCTCCGGCACCAGCCTCACCGACGACATCTGCGCGACGCTGGAGTGGACCAACGCCTGCGCGGAGGTTTCGGTGCTGATCATCACCGGCGACGGCTCGGCGTTCTCCGCCGGCGGCAACATCAAGGCCATGCGCGAGCGCGCCTTGTCGTCCACTGCCGCGGAAATGGAGGACTACTACCGGCGCAACATCCAGCGCATCCCGCGCGCGATGCAGGCGGCCGAGATCGCGATGATCGCCGCGGTCAACGGCCCGGCAATCGGCGCCGGCTTCGACCTTGCCAACATGTGCGATATCCGCATCGGTTCGGTCAACGCGCAGTTTGGCGAGACCTTCATCAATCTCGGCCTCATGGCGGGCGACGGCGGCGGCTGGTTCCTGCGGCGCGTGGTCGGAGCCCAGCGCGCGGCGGAGCTCACGTTCACGGGGCGCGTCGTCAAGTCGGAGGAAGCTCGCGCCATGGGTATCCTGCTGGAAGTCACCGAACCCGACCGCCTGCTGCCGCGCGCGCGGGAGATCGCCGCCCAGATCGCCGTCAAGCCGCCGCTCGCCGTGCGCTACGCCAAGCGCGCGCTGCGGCTCGCGCAGCGGCAGGACCTCGACGAGCACCTCGATACCTGCGCTTCTTTCCAGGCCGCGCTGCAGAAGACCGGGGACCACCTCGAAGCCCTGGCGGCCTTCTTCGAAAAACGCAACGGGATATACAAGGGAAAATGATGCTGCGATGCTCCGCGCGCCTGCTGCTGCTGATGCTGGTCATGGCGGCATGTTCCGCGCCGCTGCGCGCCCAGGAGGGCAGGATCGAACCGCACGACGAGGCGCTGACCGACGCTTCATGGGCGGATTTCCGCGCCCGCCTGCTCACCGCGATCGAGAAGCGCGACCGGAAGTTCGTGCTGGGCGTACTCGATCCCAATATCCGCAATGGCGCCGACGCCCCGCGCGGCATCGCCGAGTTCCGCAAGCAGTGGGAGTTCGACGCCGATACCGGGGTACTCTGGCGCCTGCTGCCGTCGGCCCTGTCCGTGGGGAGCGCCTACCTCGAGCGCCGCAACCGTCCTCGCGAGTTGTGCGCGCCGTACATCCTCGCAAAATGGCCCGCCACCGTCGACCCCAGTGTGTACGGCGCCATCTCCGCGCGTAACACGATAGTGAAGGCCGGGCCGTCCTGGGATACCAACACGCTCACCCGGCTATCGTACGAAATAGTGCGGGTAACCGACTGGGAAGTGCCCGACCTCGACCCCGGTTTCAAGCAGAACTGGGTCAGGATCCGGCTGTTGAAGGAGGGCACCGGCTTCGTGCCCGAAGAGCAGGTCCGCAGCCCGATCGAGCACTCGGCCTGTTTCATCAGGACCGCGCGCGGCTGGCGCATGACCGTCTTCGGCCCTGCGGGCCGAGACTGACAAGACCGTGATTCGTGAGTCGTGATTCGTGAATCGAATCTCAAAACGCCATCCCCGGCTCTCGCTCGGGGAAGGGGGTCTGATGGGCGAGGCTCAAATCACGAATCACAAGTCACGATTCACGCTTTTGTCCGAGTTCTTCTGTCCCTTGCCCTCGCCATGACCGCTACCGCCAGCCAGGCGCTGGATATACAAGGCCACCGCGGTGCGCGCGGGTTGGCGCCGGAGAATACGCTGCCGGCGTTCGCGAAAGCGCTCGCGCTGGGCGTCAGCACGCTGGAGCTGGATTGCGCCATCACCCGCGACGGCGTGGTGGTGGTAGCCCACGATCCGGCGCTCAATCCCGACATCACGCGCGGGCCTGACGGAAAGTGGCTGCAACAAACCGGTCCCGCCATCCGCTCCCTGACTTTCCAGGAACTCCAGCGCTACGACGTCGGCCGGCTCAACCCGTCGAACGCCTACGCGAAGCGCTGGCCGGAACAGAAACCGGTGGACGGCACGCGCATCCCGCGACTGGCCGACGTGATCGCGCTGGTGAAGAAGAGCGGCAACGAAACAATCCGCTTCAATATTGAGACTAAGATCTCGCCGCTTGAGCCGACGCAGACGACCGGGCCCGAAGATTTCGTTCGTAAATTGATATCAGCCGTACGTTCGGCCGGCATGGCTGAACGTACGGCTATCCAGTCGTTCGACTGGCGCACGCTCCAGATCGTGCAGAAGGAAGCGCCCGAGATCCCAACCGTCTATCTCACCGTGGAGAAGGGCTTCATGGACAGCATCCAGGCGGACCAGACGTCATCGCCCTGGACCGCGGGTTTTCATGTCAGCCGCTACGGCGGCTCGATCCCGCGCATGGTGAAGGCCGCGGGCGGGGCCGTATGGTCGCCGTATTACGCCGAGACGACCCGCGAGCAGGTGAAGGAAGCGCAGTCGCTGGGACTGAAGGTCGTGGTGTGGACCGTCAACGGACCGGCTGACATGCGGCGCATGATCGAGTGGGGCGTGGATGGCATCATCTCCGACCGCCCCGATCTCCTGCGCCAGGTCGCCGGCGAGAAGGGGGTCGCGCTGCCACGGCCAACGCCCGTCACGCCGTAAGGATCGGGCTAGCGTCTGCGCGTGTTACGATTTCTCCCGATACCCAATTCACTTGAGGAGCATCCATGGTCAAACTGGAATTTCACGATCCATCCGGCGCGCTCGAAGTGACGCAGCCGCATGCGCCGCGGCTCAAGTCCCTCGAAGGCAAGCGCATCGGCTTCGTCAGCAACGAGCAGTGGCAGGCGTACCGCATGCTGCCGCTGCTGAAGGAGATGCTCGAGAAGGATTTCCCGGGCATCACCGTGCTGCCGATCGACACCTTTCCCCAGGGCAATGCGCTGATCGGCGAAGAGCATACCGCGGCACTGGTGAAGAAGAGCGGGGTCGACGCCGTCATTGTCGGCAACGCGGCTTGAGGGGCCTGCGCCACAGCATGCGGCCGTGCAGCCGCTAGGATAGAAGCGCTGGGGATCCCGACCGTCACGCTGACGCGGACGGATTTCGTCGGGGTCATGAAAAACGCCGTGTCCGGGATCGGGCTGGCCCCGGACGCGTCCATGGTCACGTTCCCGGTCAATATGTTCCTGCCGGGGAGCGATCTCACGTCCCTCGCGCAGCGCAAGCGCGAGTTCTACGACGGCCTGATCCATTGGCAGTCGGCGCTCGCTCAAGTGGCGGGCCCGGCCAGGATGCTCGAGGTCGAGGGCGCCAGCTACGAGGAGGCGCTCACCAGGGCCAACAACCTGCTCCTCACCAATCTGTGGGGCGACGGTTTACCGCTGTGGCCGGCGACGCAGGAGCGCGTGGACTGGATACTCCAGGGTTCCGCGCTGCCGCGCACGCACGGGCTCGGCAAGTTCCCGCCGCGCGGCGGCATCACCACCATCGAGACCTGCGCCATCGCGCTCGCCATGGCGGGCGGGCGCCCGGAGTACCTCCCGGTCCTCGTCGCCGCCGTCGAAGCGTGCTTCGACCCGGCGAACGGCTTCGACCAGTTGCAAGCGACCTCGGGCGCGCCGTTCCCGGCCGTAATAGTCAACGGGCCGATCGCGAAGCAGATCCGCCTTAATTCAGGCTTCGGCCTGCTCGGGCCGGACCCGCAGCGCCCCGCCGGGGCGAGCATCGGGCGCGCGCTGCGCCTCATGCAGCAGAACGTGGGCGGCGCGTTGCCGGGCGTCGGCACGATGGCGATCTTCGGCGCCATGCGCTACACCAACGCGGTCTTTGCCGAGGACGAGGAAGGGCTGCCGCCAGGCTGGCAGACGCACGCGGCCCAGCGCCACGGGTTCGCGCCGGGCACGAACTCGGTCTCGGTCGTTTTCGCGAGCGGGGTCACCAACGTCCGGCGCCGCGGCGCGAAAAAGGAGTCTCCCGAGGAAGACGCGCTGAACGGCATGTGGCGGATGGCGGACTACATGCGCGCCCCCAACCTCGCCGCGCTCGCGGGATGGGAGAAGGGCACGCCCGGCATGATGATGATCGCGCCGATCGTCGCGCGGCGGATGGCGGAGCTTGGCTGGACCCAGAAATCGATCCGCGATTTCCTGTGGGAAAACTCGAAGATCCCGATGGAGCAGATGCGCCGCGCCGGTGCGCCGGCCTGGATCGAGATCGACGCCAACCCGGTGACGCGCGACAGCATCCGCCTCGACCCGTGGCCGATCTGCATGAAGCCCGACAACATCGTGCTCGTGGTCGCGGGCGGCGGCCACCCGACCCACAGCTACTGGCTGCAGGCGCATTCCCCGAGCGTGCAGGGGCGCATCATCCGCGTGCCGGAAACGTTCGACCGCCTGCTCGCCAACGCGGACCGGGACCTGGGATGCGGCGAGGACGCGTGCCGCGTCTGAGGGAGTGAGCCGGGGTTTCGAATAACGTGCCTGCGCACGTTAGAGCCGGCGAACGCCCGACACGATGCAGCGGGTCGGGCCGGAGGGATGAGTGCAGAGGCGAGTAACAAAACACCTTCGGCCTTCTACTTCATTCCCGCAATCTTATGACGACGGGCGCCGCGCGCGGCGCCGCCGGTTCCTAAGCTCGCGTCAGATATCCTCGTGGATGCAGAGGTAGTTGCCCTCGGTATCCTTGAACCACGCCGCTTTCTCGGCGCCTAGCACGCAGACATGATCGACCGTCTTCAGGCCAGGGAAGTCGTAGTTTTCGAACACGACTCCGCGCTGCTTGAGTTCCTGGATTTCTTTCCCGATGTTCTTCACCTGGAAGCTCACGACTGTGTGCTCCGCCTTGGTGCCTTCGGGCTTGGGAAACAGCGCGATGACGCCGCCGCTGCCACCGGCAAACTGGAATTTCCCGTCCTGTTTGAGCCCCAGAGGCTTCAAGCCCAGCTTTTTCTCATAGAATTCGCGCGCCCGATTCAGGTCTTTCACGGGCAGCAGCGTGGTCACAGGTGCATTGGTCAGCATATCGTCATCTCCTTTCGCCCCTCATCGGTTATCACTCATCACTCATCACTCAGTAGCTCGTAGGCCAGTTCGCCAGCCGGTGATCGCCGACACCGTTCTTCAGCCGTTTGCGGTGCACCTGCAGCATGCGGATCAGGAAATCGCGCGTGTCGCGCGGGTCGATGACGTGCTGCGCTTCGTAGAGGCGAGCGAGCTCCCACGGCGTGGTGTCGCGGTTGACCTCGGCGACGAGCTGCTTGAATTTCTCCGGGTCGTCCTGCTCCTTCACCCCGTAGAGCACGTTCACCGAGACCCGGGGGTCCATGAAGCCGAGATCCGCGGAGGGCCAGCACGCGAGCTCGTCGGTGTTGCGGCCGCCGCCCATGTTGATGAACGCCTGGCCGTAGCTCTTGCGCGTGATGACGGTGATGCGCGGCACGGTGATCAGGCTCAATGCGTTCATCCAGTTGATGACCTTGCCCGGCATGCCGCGAAGTTCCCCCTCGACCCCGATCAGGAACCCCGGCACGTCCACCAGGAACACGATGGGGATGTTGAAGGAGTCGCACAGCACCATGAAGCTGGTCGCCTTCTGGCAGGCGTCGGCGTCGAGCGCGCCGCCCTTGTAGAGGGGATTGTTGGCGATGAAGCCGACGCTCTTGCCGTCGAGCCGCGCCAGCACCGTGGCGACCGAGCGGCCGTAGCGCTCCTTCACCTCGAAGCTCGACCCGGTGTCCACGATTGCCGCGATGACCTTGCGCGCGTCGTAGACCTGGTTGCGCGCCTCCGGCACGATGTCGAGCAACTTGCGGCACGCTGCGCCCGAGCCGGGCGGCACCGGCTGCTCGGGTGGCGCCTCCATGGCGTGCGCCGGCAAATAGGAAAGGACCTTCTTTACTGCGTCGAGCACCTGCTCGTCGGTATCCACCGCCATGTCGGCCAGGCCGGAGATGCCGGTCAGGAGCTTCCAGCCGCCGAGTTCCTCCGGGTCCACCGGCTTGCCGATGGCGATCGAGGTGACGTTGGGACTGGCAATTGCCATCACCGAGCCTTTGCGCATCACCACGAAGTCCGACATCGCGGCGTACCAGGTCGAGGAGCCGTAGCACTGGCCCATCAGCGTCGCCACCCACGGCGTCTCGCGCAGGCGCTGATACTCGGTCGGGTCCTGCGCGAGGATAGCGCGGCCTGCCGCGCCCATGCGGTCGGGCATGCGCGCGCCGGAGGATTCGCCGAGGAAGACCAGCGGCATGCCGTAGCGGCTGGCGGCGTTCTTCACGTGCTTGATCTTCTTCATGTTGATGACGCTGCTTGATGCGCCCAGCACGGTAAAATCGTTGGACACGATGGATGCTTCGCGCCCGTTGATGCGCGCGAAGCCCGCCACCTTGCCGTCCGCCGGGGTCTTGTGGCGAACCTCGGCGCGGATTGCCCGCGCGTGGCGTCCCGACTCGATGAAGCTGCCCGGATCGACCAGGTAGTCGATGCGCTCGCGCGCGTTGAGATGCCCCTGCGCCTTGCGCTGGGCGAGCTTCTCCGGCCCGCCCATGGCCAGCGCCTCGGCGTTCCTTTCCTCCAGCACTTTCAGCGCGCGCTTGTTCGACTCATCACCCATCATCCATCACCCGTCACCCGTCACTCAGTCGACGCGTATACCCGCTTCTTTCACCACCTTTGCCCACTTGACAATCTCGGCCTTGACGAACACGGTAAATTCATCCGGCGTCCAGGGCGTGAATTTCGCGCCCTCATTGGCGAGCCGTTTCTGGATATCGGGCGCCTGCATGATGCGAATGATCTCGCCATTGAGCTTGCTCACGGCGTCGCGCGGCGTCCCGGCTGGCGCAAAGAGTCCGATCCAGTTCGTGACCGAGTAGCCCGGCAGCGCTGCTTCCGCGATGGTCGGCAACTCCGGCGCGGCCGACGCGCGGGAGGAGCTGGTCACCGCCAGTGCCTTCAGTCTCCCGGCGTGCACCTGCGGCAGCACCGTCGGCATGGTGGCGAACAGCAATGAAGTCTGGCCTGCGATCAAATCGGTGATGGCGGGGACGTTGCCCTTGTACGGAACGTGCACCAGGTCCACTTTCGCCATGGACTTGAACAACTCGCCCGACAGGTGGCCCGCGGTACCGTGGCCCGCCGATGCGTAGGCGACCTGGCCCGGCCGCGCGCGGGCCAGCGCGATCAGCTCTTTCACGCTCTTCGCGGGCACCGAGGGATGGAGCACCAGCAGGCCTTCGGCCTCCATCACCAGCGCCACGGGCGCGAAGTCGCGGATCGGGTCATAGGCCAGCTTGCTGAACAGGCTGACGTTGACCGAATGCGTGCCGATGCTGCCCATCACCAGGGTGTAACCGTCCGCGGGTGACTTGGCGACGATCTCGGCGCCGATGTTGCCGCCGGCGCCGGGCCGGTTGTCGACGACCACCGGCTGCCCCCATGCCTCATTGAACTTCTGCCCGATGACGCGCGCAAAAAGATCCGCAATGCCGCCCGCGGGAAACGGCACGACGATCCGCATCGGCTTGGTGGGATAGCTTTGCGCATTCGCGCAAGCTATCCCAAGGCAGAAGGCAAAAGGCAAAAGGCAAAAGTAAGAACTACGCCCCTTGCCGTCACGCCCGTGTGACTTATGCCTTGTGACTTGTACCTTGGCCTTCATCCTTTTTCCTTTTGCCTTTTGCCTTTTGCCTTGGTCGCTTATCACTCTCCCTTGATGCCGGCGGCTTTGATCACCTTACCCCATTTCACGATCTCGTTCTGCACGAACGCGGTGTATTCCTCGGGAGTGTTGCCGACGGGGTCGGCGCCCATCCCCAGCAGCCGCTCGCGCAGCTCCGGGATGTTGAGCGCGCGCACGAACTCTCCGTTCAGCCGGTCGACGATGGGGCGCGGCGTCCTGGCCGGGGCAGAAACACCAAACCAGGAAGTCACTTCGAAGCCCGGGAGCCCGCTCTCCGCCACTGTCGGGATTCCCGGCGCGGCCGCTGTGCGCTTTGGCCCGCTCAGCGCGATCGGCCGCAGCTTGCCCGCCTGCACGTGCCGGATGACCGAGGGCACGTTGGCAAAATAGAGCGAGATCTCGCCGGCCAGCAGCGCGGTCAAGCCGATGCCGCTGCCCTTGTACGGTATGTGCACCCATTTTGCGCTCGTCATGTACTGGAACAACTCCGCGGAGAGATGCGGCGTGGTGCCGATCCCGGATGAGCCGTAGTTGATCTCGCCCGGACGCTGCTTCGAGACCGCGATCAGTTCTTTCACGGTCCGTGCCGGCATCGACGGGTGCACCACCAGCAGGTTCTGGGATTCCGCCAGCAGCGTGATGAAGGCGAAGTCCCTGACAGAGTCGAAGTTGAGCTTCATCAGCGCCGGGTTGGTGGCGTGGCCGGCCGCGTTAAGCAGTATGGTGTGGCCATCCGGCGCCGAGCGGGCCGCGAGTTCGGTGGCGATCGCGGTGCTCGCGCCGCCGCGATTTTCGATCACCACCGTCTGTCCCAGGAACTCGCTCAGTTTCGGCGCCAGCGCGCGCGCCAGGATGTCGTTGGTGCCGCCGGGCGGAAAGCCGACGATGAAGCGGATCGGCTTGGTGGGATAGCTTTGCGCATTCGCGCACGCCATCCCAAGGCACAAGGCAAAAGGCAAAAGTAAATACAACTTACCTTGCCGCCACCCCCTTGTGCCTTGTGACTTGTGCCTTGTGCCTTGGCCTTCATCCTTTTGCCTTTTTCCTTTTGCCTTTTTCCTTTTGCCTTGATCGCTCATCACTCGCCCTTGATTCCCGCGGCTTTGATTACTTTGTCCCACTTCGCGATCTCGTTCTGCATGAAGGCGGTGTACTGCTCGGGCGTATTTCCTACCGGGTCCGCGCCCAGGCCTTGCAGGCGCTCGCGCAGCTCCGACGTGTTGAGCGCGCGCACGATCTCGCTGTGGAGGCGGTCAATGATGGGGCGCGGCGTTTTCGCCGGCGCCGACACGCCGTAGAAAGTGGTCACTTCGTAGCCCGGCACTCCGGATTCCGCCACCGTCGGGATCTCGGGCGCCACCGGCGTGCGCTTCGGCCCGGTCGTAGCCAGCGCGCGCAGTTTCCCGGCGCGGGCGTGCAGGATCACCGTCGGCACGTTGCCGAAGTAGATCACGTGCTGGCCGGACAGCAGATCGATGACTGCCGGGCCGCCACCCTTGTAGGGGATGTGCAGCCACTTGACGCCGGTCATGTGCTGGAACAACTCGGCCGACAGGTGCACCGTGGTGCCGGTCCCGGACGAGCCGTAGTTGATGCTGCCCGGCGGAAATCTTTTCGAGAATGCAATCAGCTCCTTCACGCTTCGCGGCGGAAACGACGGGTGCACCACCAGCAGGTTCTGGGACTCCGCGGCGATGGTGATGAAGGAGAAGTCCCTGATCGAATCGAAGTTGAGCTTCATCAACGCCGGATTGGTGGCGTGGCCGGGCGCGTTCAGCATGAGGGTGTGGCCGTCCGGCGGCGTGCGCACGAAGATCTCGCACGCGATCGCGGTGTTGGCGCCGCCGCGGTTGTCGATCACCACCGACTGACCGAGGTATTCGGTGAGCTTCGGCGCGAGCACGCGCGCCACGATGTCGTTGGTGCCGCCCGGCGGGAAGCCGACGATGAAGCGGATCGGCTTCGAGGGGTAGGGCGCCTGCGCCATGGCAGTCGCTGCGGCAACGGACGCGGCGGCGACCGCCAGAACCTGCACGAGCCATCGGTGTTTCATCTTCGCCTCCTCCGCGAATGTTTTCCCACCGGACAACAAGAACCGGCTTTCCCGGGATTCTAATCTTGTTAACCCTGTTAATCCTGTCTATTGCTTGAGCGTTCTAATCGCGCGGGCCGAACCCTTTCTCGAAGTGCGGACCCCTCATGCTGCCGTCCACCGCTCTGCCAATGATGCCCTGGGAGAGGTCCTTGATGGCGATGAAGATCACGTCCTCGTCGTCAGCCGCGGCCACCAGCGTATGCGGCGCGTTGGCGGGGATGTAGATGAGCGTGCCGGCTGGCGCCCGCACGCGCTTGCCGTTGACCGAGCCCACCAGCGTGCCGCGCACCACGTAGTTGAACTGCTCGTTCTTGTGCGTGTGCATGCGCGACCCGGTGCCGCGTTCCTTGTGGATATAGCCCACCAGCATGCGCTCACCTTCGACCACGCCGCCGTGCGAGGTGGAATAGCCCGTGCCCGCCGGGACGTCACTTACCTCCGCCAGTTTGAACTGGTACCTGCCGCTACCACCCCTCACCGCCCCCGCGGTCTTCGTCTTGCGCGACGACCCTCTCTTCGACGCCATGTCTAGCCCTTCCCGTTCATCGTTCATCATTCATCATTCATCATTCATCATTCATCGTTACAGATAGTCCACTATTTTCCACTCCCCCGGCTTCACGTTGACCACGTTCCGGTTCTTGCCCGGCCGGCGGTCGGCGTAGATCCGGCCTTCTTTCATCACCATCTTGATGTTCTTCTTCTCCTGCAGGCAGCGGATGTTTTTGAGCGGGTCGCCGTCCACCGCGATCAGGTCGGCGAGCTTGCCGGGCTCGAGGGTGCCCAGTTCCTGGTCGAGCTTCAGCGCGCGCGCGGCATTGCGGGTCGTAGTGAGTATCGCATCCATCGGCTTCATGCCGAGATCCACGTAGATCTCGAGCTCGCGCGCATTGGTGCCCATTTCGGGGTCGTAGCCCATGTCGGTGCCCATCGCGATGTTGACTCCCGCCTTGTGCATGCGCTGGAAGGTGCGGAAGCAGTCGGGCTGGATCTGCTTCATCTTGTTCAGCACGAACTGGGAGGTGCCCTGGTCC
>CAZCGD010000251.1:0-3303 GCA_964498105.1 uncultured Streptomycetaceae bacterium | reverse complement strand
CAGACCCGCGAGGGCGCCTCGCTCACGGTTGATCCTGCCAGAGTGCCGGAATCGGCGGTTGCCGCGCCCGAGCAGAAAACTCAGGTTGCCAGCGTGGCGGTGACGCCGTCCGTCTTCAACGCGGCGTACCTGCGCAACCCGGCGCCGCGATATCCGGCAAGCGCGCGGCGCGCCGGAGCGCAGGGAACGGTGACGTTGCGCGTGCAGGTGACGCGCGAGGGGCTGGCGGCGCGGGTGGACGTCGAGAAATCGAGCGGTTCGCCCCATCTCGACGCGGCGGCGCTGGAGGCGGTCAAGGCCTGGCGCTTTGTGCCAGCGCGGCTGGGCGCTGAGCCGGTCGAATCCTGGGTGCTGGTGCCGATCGTTTTTCGCCTGGAGGGGCCAGGCTAAGGCAAAAGGCAAAAGGCAAAAGGCAACAAGGGCACTGCTCAACGGATTCTTACTTCATCCCTCATCCCTCATCCCTCATAAATCTCAAACTCCAAATCCCAAACAAAACTCAAATTCCAAATTCCAAACGTTTGGTGCTTCGTGCTTGAGATTTGATGCTTGTTTGTAATTTGGTGCTTGGGATTTGGTGCCCGTCTTATCCCTCATCCCTCATCCCTCCGCCCTCATCCCTCAGCGAGTCACGACGACAGGTCTGACGCCCAGCGTCTGGTTGATGCGCTCCGCCGCCTGGCGCGCCTCGGGCTGGCTGGCGTACGGCCCGGCGTGCACGCGGTACAAGCCGTCGCGGGCGACGATCTGCAGGTTGTCGGCCGGCCCGCCCGTCTGCGCTTTCATTCGCGTGAGGAAATTCTCCGCGTTCTCCCGCGAGCCGAATGCGCCGAGCTGCACATAGTGCCCGCCGGCTTCGGCCGCGACCGGTATTGGCTGCGCTGCTGGCGGCCCGGAATCGCGCGCCGCGACGGGGGGAGGGCTCTCGGGCAGGGGTGCGGCCGCCGCCGGTTGCGCCGGCGCGGCGGGTATCGAGCCGTAGCTGCCGGGAAGGATGGCCTCCACCTCGACCATGGCGCTGCCGCCGCCGAGCACCCCAATGCGATGCGCGGCGGTGTACGACAGGTCGATAATGCGCCCATCGACGAACGGCCCGCGATCGTTGACGCGCACCACCACCGATCTTCCATTCTTCAGGTTGGTGACGCGCGCATAGCTCGGGATCGGCAGCGTAGTGTGCGCCGCGGTCATGGCGTACATGTCGTAGGGCTCGCCTGACGCGGTCGGCTTGCCGTGATAACGGCGGCCGTACCAGGTGGCGATGCCGCGCGCCTTGTAGGGCCCGAGCGCTGTCATCGGCGTGTAGCTTTTTCCCATTACGACATACGGCCGGGCCGTACCGCGATTGACGGGCTCGACTCGCGGCACGGCGTCGGGAATCCTGTCAATGTTCGCCGGTGGTTTCGCGCCCGGACCATCATCGAGGTAGTAGCCGCCGGGACGCGGCGGCGGCTTGGCGGTTGTGCCGCAGCCGGCGAGCGTCGCGGCGCACACGAGCGCCGCGACGGCAAGTCGAAAGTCGGAAGTCGAAAGTCGGAAAAAAATGCCGCGCTGCTCTTCGCCGGATGCCACTTTCGCCTTTCGCCTTTCGCCTTTCGCCTTCATGTTTGCACCAGCTTCTTATGGCTGTGGATGCTCATCAGTATGCCGATGCCGATGCAGATGGAAACCAGCGAGGTGCCGCCGTAGCTGATGAGGGGCAGCGGCACGCCCACCACTGGCAGGATGCCGCTCACCATGCCCATGTTGACGAAAGCGTAGGTGAAAAAGGTAAGCGTGATCGCGCCGGCGAGCAGGCGCGTGAACAGGGTCGGCGCGTTGGCGGTGATCAGCATGCCGCGTGAGATCAGAAACAGGAACAGCCCCAGCAACACGGCGCAGCCAATGAGGCCGAACTCCTCGGCGAACACGGCGAACGCGAAATCGGTGGTGCGCTCAGGTATGAAGTCGAGGTGCGACTGCGTGCCGTTCAGCCAGCCCTTGCCGAACCAGCCGCCGGAGCCAACCGCGATCGTTGACTGGATCGTGTGGTAACCCCTGCCGAGGGGATCCTGCATCGGGTCGAGCAGGGTTAGTATGCGCTGACGCTGGTAGTCGTGGAGCGCGGACCACACGAAGGGCAGGGCGCCGGCGCCGGCAACGACGAGCCCGGCGATCAGGCGCCACGGCAGACCGGCGAGGAACAGCGCGAAGAATCCCGCCGCCGTGATCAGCACCGCGGTACCAAGGTCGGGCTGGCGTGCGATCAGCGCCACGGGAATCACCAGCAGCACGGCCCCGATCGCGTAATGCCTGGCCCTCAGGGTCGCCCCGTAACGGTCGAAATACCGCGCCAGTGCGAGCGGCAACGCGATCTTCATCAGCTCGGAGGGCTGGATGCGGGTCACGCCGAGGTCAAGCCAGCGCCGCGCTCCCTGGGCGACGTCGCCGAACAGCGCCACGCCCACCAGCAGCAGCACGCCCAGCGCGTAGAGCGGGTAGGCGAGGCGCGCCAGGTAGTGAGGCGGAATGTTGGCGAACACCCACATTATGCCGAGCGCGATCAGCATATTGACGAGTTGCGCGGTGACGCGCGCGGCGCCCATGTTGGAGGCGCTGATCAGCACCATCAGCCCCACGGCCATCAGCGCCAGCACCACCCCGAGCAGCACGCCGTCGACGTGGCGGGTGATATAGCGCCCGATCTGCCTAAGTGCCGGATGCATCTTTATCCTTGCGCCGCTCCGGCGGGGGCAGCTTGCCGAGCAGGTAGTAGTCGAGCACCTTGCGCGCGATCGGCGCGGCGTGGCGTGCGCCGAAGCCGGCGTTCTCGACGACTACGGCCAGCGCGATCTTCGGATCGTCGGCCGGCGCGTAGGCGATGAACAGGGCGTGATCGCGATGGCGCTCTTGCACATTGCTCTCCACGTATTTCTCGCCCGGCTTCATGGCGATCACCTGCGAGGTGCCGGTCTTGCCCGCGCTCACGTAGCCAGCCCCTACGAAGGAGCGCGCCGAGGTGCCTTCCTTGTTGACGCCGATCAGCGCCTGTTGGATCACCTCGAGATGCTGCTTCTTGACCTCGAGCGTGCGCAGCGGGTTGGGTTCGATGGCGCTGCGCTCCAGGGTGCGGCTGTTCTCGACGTAGTTCACGACGTGCGGGCGGAACATCACGCCGTTGTTGGCGATGGTTGCGATGGCGGTGGCGAGTTGCAGGGGCGTGTAGGCGTTGTAGCCCTGCCCGATGCCGACGCTGATGGTTTCCCCGGCGAACCACTTCTGGTTGAAGCGGCGCATTTTCCACTCCTGGGAGGGCAGCACGCC
>CAZCGD010000250.1:0-6660 GCA_964498105.1 uncultured Streptomycetaceae bacterium | reverse complement strand
GCCGGACATCAAGCTCACGGCCGCATTCGGCCCGCAACACGGGCTGCGTGGCGACAAGCAGGACAACATGATCGAGTCGGCGGACTACACCGATCCCGTGCATGGGATTCCGGTGTTCAGCCTCTACGGCAAAGTGCGCCGCCCGACCGCGGCCATGATGGAGACCTTCGAGATCCTGCTGGTGGACCTGCAGGACGTGGGCTGCCGCGTCTACACATTCCTGACGACGCTCCGCTACCTGCTGGAAGAATCGGCGCGCGCGGGCAAGACCATTCGCGTGCTGGATCGTCCTAACCCGATTGGGCGGCCCATCGAAGGGCTCGCGCTGATCCCTGGTTGGGAAAGCTTCGTCGGCGCAGGCGCGATGCCGATGCGCCATGGCATGACGCTCGGGGAACTGGGCGGCTGGTTCGTCGAAAAGCTCAAGCTCGGCGTGGATTACGAGATCGTGACGATGGCGGGCTGGCAACCCGGGGAGCCGCCCGGTTACGGATGGCCGCTGACCGAGCGCGCCTGGGTCAATCCGAGTCCCAATGCGCCCAATCTTGCGATGGCGCGCTGCTACCCGGGCACGGTGATGCTGGAGGGCACGACGCTCTCCGAAGGCCGCGGCACGACCCGGCCACTCGAGCTGTTCGGCGCTCCGGACATCGATGCGCGGGCGTTGCTCGCGAAGATGCAGGCAATTGCGCCAGATTGGCTCGCCGGTTGCACGCTGCGCCCCTGCTGGTTCGAGCCGACATTCCACAAGCACAGCGGAAAGCTCTGCGCCGGCCTGCAGATCCACGTGGACGATGCGGCCTACAAGCATGAAGCCTTCCGGCCCTGGCGGCTGATGGCGCTCGCATTCAAGGCACTGCGCGCGCTGCGGCCCGACTATCCGCTGTGGCGCGACTTCCCCTACGAGTACGAGACCGGAAAGCTCGCCATTGACATAATTAATGGCGGGCCGCTGCTGCGCGAGTGGGTGGATGATCCCGCCGCAAAGCCCGGTGACCTCGACGCGGCGGCGCTTCGGGATGAAGCCGCCTGGCGCGAGTCGCGGCAACCATTCCTGCTCTATCGCTGATCACACGCATGCCAGCACCTGCAAACGTCGAGTCGCGCACCGGGCTCGATCCCTGGGTCCGCGCCGAGCTGCCCGCACCACCGACGCCGAAAGGTCTCGGCTGGATGGCGGTCGTCGGGCCGGGCGTCATCGTGCTCGGCGCATCCATCGGCAGCGGCGAATTCCTGCTCGGCCCCGCGACTTTCGTCAAGCATGGGTTGACGCTCCTGTGGATCACGGGAGTCGCCATCTACTTTCAGACCATTTTCAACACCGAAGTGATGCGCTATGTGCTCGCGACCGGCGAACCGGTGTTCACCGGCTTCATGCGCACGCGGCCGTCGGCGACGGCCTGGGCGTGGTTCTACGCGCTCCTCTTCTTCCTGCAGATGGGCTGGCCGGTCTGGGCCGCCACTTCCGCCGCCGCGATATTCTTCCTGTTTGCGGGACACCTGCCCGGCCCTGGCGACGCGACAATTCTGTACTGGTGCGGTGTTGCCACATTCCTCGCCTGCGTGGGCCTCCTGCTGGTCGGCAGGCGTATCGGACGCACGCTCGAGTTGCTGAACTGGGTGATGGTCATTGCGATCCTGGGAGGATTCCTGCTGATTGCACTTTTTTTCGTGCCCGCAGAAACGTGGCTCGCAACAGCGGCAGGTTTTGCCGGATTCGATGTGCAGAGCAACAGCTTCGTGTTCCTGCCGGCAGGTGCCGATTTTTTCCTCATCGGTGCACTGGTCGCCTATTCCGGCTGTGGTGGCGTGATGAACATCACCCTCGGAAACTGGGCACGCGACAAGGGCTACGGCATGGGCCAGCACGCGGGCTATATCCCCGCGGCAATTGGCGGTGAACGCGTGAATCTCGCCCACCACGGGTTCAAATTCACGCCCGATGCCGAATCCATGGGCCGCTGGCACGGCTGGTGGCGCATCGTGAGGGCCGATCAGTGGGGTGTGTTCTTCATCGGCGCGATTCTCGGCATGGCATTGCCGGCTTTGCTATACGTGACCTTTGTGCCGCATGGCACCGACATCCGCGGTTCTGGCATCAGCGCGGCGCTCGCGGAAGGCATCGGCCAGCGCGCAGGCCCAATGCTCGCCGGGACGATCGCCGTTCTCGGCGCCTGGCTCTTGTTCAAGACACAGCTTGACCTGCTGGAGGGCATGACGCGCGCGGTCACCGATATCCTGTGGGGTGGCAGCGCCCGCGTGCGCCATTGGCGCGGCGGCGACGTGCGGGTGGTGTATTACACCGTGCTCGGTGTGGTCGTGCTGTGGGGCGTGATTGCGCTCGCGCTGGCGGCACCGATCGTGCTGCTGCAGATCGGCGCCAATATCGCGGGCGTCGCATTTATCGTCGCGTCGCTGCACCTGCTCTACATCAACACCCGGCTGCTGCCGCCGGAACTGCGCCCACCGATGTGGCGCCGCATCGCGCTGGTCGCGATGGCTGTTTTCTACGGCTTGTTTGCGATCCTCGCGGCCAGCAGCTTCTGGTGAGCGAACGAGAGTTACAGCGACAAAGGCAACCATGATCAAGCTCGATCTCATTCAGACGCTCGCCCTCGGGGGCGTCGTGCTGTTCCTCGGCTACGGCATCCGGCGCGTCATTCCCGTGCTCGGCCGCTACAACATTCCGGCACCCGTCGTGGGCGGGCTGCTGATCGCCCTGGTGACCCTGGTTGCCCACAGCCGCGACGTCACGCTCTTTGAATTCGACACGACGCTGCAAAGCCCGCTGATGATCGCGTTCTTCACCTCGATCGGCTTTGGCGCGGGTCTGTCGCTGCTGCGGGTAGGCGGACCCCTGGTGTTGATGTTCTTCGGCCTCGCCACCGTCTTCGCAATCCTGCAGAACGTCGTGGGCGCTCTGCTGGCACAACTGTTCGGATTGCATCCGCTCTTCGGCGTGCTCGCCGGATCGGTGACACTTACCGGCGGGCCGGCCACCGGGCTGGCTTTTGCCCCCGAGTTCGAAAGGGCCGGTGTCACGGGCGCCGCTTCGATTGCAATTGCGATGGCGATGGCTGGCATCGTGGCGGGTGGCATTGTCGGTGGGCCGATCGGCACCTATCTGGTCAAGCGTTACAACCTGCGTGGACCACGTGGCAATGAGAGCAAGGTCGTGCCGCCGACTGCCCGGAACGTCGTCGAGGAACGGCTGCCCGAAGGCGTGGCTGCGGCGCCGGCCGAAGAAGACCTCGAAGCCTACGCGGTACTGAAGAATGCGGTCGTCATCCTCGTGGCCATGGGACTGGGCGCGTGGGTGAGCAAGGGATTCGCCGCGCTCCACATCACGTTGCCGGCTTACATCGGCGCGATGCTCGTGGCCGCATTGATCCGCAACCTCGACGACCGGACGCGCTGGATCGGTCTCTCGCAACGGATCATCGACGACATCGGTGCGGTGGCCTTGTCGTTGTTCCTGGTGGTCGCATTGATGACGATCAAACTGTGGGAGCTCGCCGGACTCGCCGTGCCACTGCTTGTCATCCTGCTGGCGCAGGTAATCCTCGTGGCACTGGTCTGCCTCGGGCCGGTGTTCAAGTTGATGGGGCGGGACTACGAAGCGGCAGTGATGGGCGGTGGTTTCATCGGCTTCATGCTGGGCACGACGGCGAATGCGATGGCGGTCATGCGCTCGCTGGTAGAACGCTATGGGCCGGCGCCGCGCGCGTTCCTGGTAGCGCCGATGGTGGGCGCGTTCTTCATCGACTTCACCAACGCACTGATCATCACCGCGTTCCTGAATCTCTTCAGCTGACGGCGCACCGACTCTCAGCCACCTGCCTTAGACTGTCGGCATGGCTGATCCGCAGGTTCGCTTGGAGGAAGTGTCCAAGACCTATCATCCGGGTGGGCGCGGGCCTATGGTGCTCGAGAACGTCGACGCCACCATCCGGCACGGCGAGTTTGTGGTGCTGGTTGGCCGCAGCGGCTCGGGCAAATCGACACTGCTGAACCTGATCGGCAGCATCGACGTTTCGAGTGCGGGCGAGGTTTACATCGACGGTGTCGCGCTGGCGGCGCTCGATGAAACCGGACGGGCCCTGCTCCGCCGGCGCCGGATCGGCTTCATCTTCCAGTTCTTCAACCTGATTCCGACCCTGACGGTTGCCGAAAACCTGCTGCTGCCGCTGGAACTCAACGGCATCCGCGGCGCCGTAGCGACATCCCGGGTTGGACGACTGCTCACGGATGTCTCACTCGGCGGTTATGAAACACGCCGCCCTTTGAATCTCCTAATTCTTCTGTAGGCCACAACCCGGTGTGCCGCGAGAACGGTCAACGGCTGCAATTCCTTGATTCGGCAGAGAAGGCTCGGCGGCGGCGGTCGGTTCTGTCAGTCCGCCGCAACGCGCAATTCGACATTGAAATTCGCCTGCTGCGGCACCAGGCCTGAACGGCGGGTCCGCTGGACTGCTAAGCTCTCGTAAGCAATAGCTGGATCAGCCATGACTGCGGGGAGGGTCAGGGGATGAAGCTGGCGCTGCCCCACACCGGGGCAATCCTGCTCGCAATGCTGCTGCAGTCCTGCGGCGGCGGTAGCGGCGATGAGTGTAATACTGACCCCTGCGTAAACATTCTCATCACCCTGACCCCGTCCAACGCATTGACCGTGGGCGTCCAGGGTTTCTGGTTGACGGAAAGCGCGTTTCAGGTCCTCTCGCTGCTCTCGGAGGCGACGCTCCGGCTGCACCAGCAATCGCTCGTGTCGCAGACCTACACCTGCCCGGGCGGCGGCAACGTGACACTCAGCGCGCAGGATCGAGATAACAACGGGATTCTCAACGCCGGCGATCGCGTCAACATCACCTATGCGGCCTGCGACGGCTCGACGAGCGGTACGCTCGACCTCGAACTCACATTGGTCGAGTACGACTCCGGCCAGATCGCGTCGCTCCATGGCAATGCAACGTTTGACCTGGACTTCCCCAACCTCAACCAGACGACCCTCACCGGTTCCGGCCCTATCAGCCATCGCATCAGCACGAGCGAGTTGTTCTGGCAAGCGCCGAATGTCGTCGAAACCCTCTCCATCGGTGGCCGAGCGGAATCGGCCCGGATCGATGTCGATAAGACGCTCACGGTCCCTGACGAGCGCTATACGGTCAGGATGAGCGGTGTTGTCGATAGCGCCTCCTTGGGCGGGCGATACGTTCTCACCATGAACACGCCACTACCCTACGTCGGTGACGAGCATCAATGGCCGGAAAGCGGTCAAGTGATAGCGAGCGGATTCAATGGCACGAGAGCCGTATACCGGACTCACGACGTCTCGCAGGGAATCGCTTTCTACGCGCTCGACAGCGACGGTGACGGCGATTGGGATGACCTGCAGGCGCAGATCGACTGGTCCGAGCTTTCCAATGGAGTGATGTTCGGAATACCTGGCGATCGCAATATCCCACCGATACCCAGCCCAGGTACCAGCGTATTCGGCCGGCGCATCGCGCTCGGTGCGCCCGGTGAAGGCCTGGCGGTGGACAGTGCGCGCGACAGGATTTACGTCACCGTTCCGGATCGCCAGGAGCTACTCGTCATTTCCGCGCAGACGCTCGAAGTCGTGCGGCAGGTCGAGCTCGCGTCACGGCCCAATGGCCTTTCGCTGAGCGCCGATGCCGGGGAGATCTTCGTCGCGCTCGGTGACGCAGGTTCAATCGCCGTGATTGATGCGGACACCTTCGCAGTCTCCAGCGTTTTCGTCGCGACGGGGCTCGGGAATTCCGGGGTCCACAAGGTCGTTGAGACGGCCCCGGGAGTCCTGTATGCCGCAATCGGAAACCCACGCGCCAATGACCGTGTCGTCCGCATCGACCGCTCGAGCGGCAGCATCATGCCGGTCACCTTGAACGGCATGACCTCTCCAGAGATCGAACTACTGGCCGACCGCGGCCGCGGGCTGCTTTATGTTGCCGATGGATTGGGCGATTCCGCTCCGACGATTCACAAGTACGACACCGATCCGCAAACGGCGTTTGTACGCGGGAAGCAGAACCGCTCGATGGACGTCACACATCGCCTGAGCATCGATCCTACCGGCACACGCCTGTACCTGAGCAGCGGCCAGATCCTGGCCACAAGCGACTTCTCGCAGATTGGCCGGATTACCCGCGGCACGCCCTGGGCGTCCGACAATGGCACGGACGTCATCGTTGGAACGGGCGAAGGCGTGTTGCATATCCACTCCGCGGCCGATCTCCATGAAATCGTCAGCCTCGTCACCGACTGCGCATTGACCCGGGAGTCCGGCGAACTGGTGACGGACGTCGATCGACTCGTTCCATCGCCGGTGGACGGCCAATGGCTGCTGCTGGGCGGCGACATTCTTTGCGCAGTCGACCTGAATAACCCAACCGTACCACCCGGTAGCGGTTAGCCAGAACTGACGCGCAGGCTGCGGTACCTGCGTACGCTGAACGCATTGAAAGAAAAACCCCCCGACGTTTCCGTCGGGGGGTTCTGTTGGGATCCTGGCAGTGACCTACTCTCACATGGCCTACGGCCACACTACCATCGGCGCAGAGCGTCTTCACTTCCGAGTTCGGAATGGGATCGGGTGGTTCCCGCCCGCCATGACCGCCAGGAAAACTGTTGGCCCGCGCCGCG
>CAZCGD010000249.1:0-5468 GCA_964498105.1 uncultured Streptomycetaceae bacterium | reverse complement strand
CGTATCGGATTGCTGAAGACCGTCGGCACCGCGCCATCCGACAGCACGACCGCTTTCCCATTCTTGTCGTGGCCTGTGACCACGCGTCTCACTTGTCCCATGAATATCCTCTCTGTGGATGGATGCCGCAGACGAACCTGTAGAGGCCGCCGGCGCGAGGAGTATAGTCACGCCACATGGACCGGGGCAAGGCGCGGCCATTAGAACAGGAATGAGGATTGAGGAATGAGGTTTGAGGAAAAAAAGCACAAGGCATAAGGGGGCTGGATCAAGGTCATCATTCATCATTCATCGTGCATCATTGGCTGCGCGCTGGCGGCCGGCATTGCCAGCGCGCAGCCGTTTCCCTCGCGTGCGGTGCGCCTCGTCGTGCCGTCCGCGCCGGGTGGCGGCACCGATATCACCGCGCGCATCGTTGCCCCGAAGCTCTCCGAATTTCTCGGCCAGCAGGTGGTGGTCGAGAACCGCGCCGGCGCGGGCACGATGATCGGCGGGGACGCGGTGGCGCGCGCGGCGCCCGATGGCTATACCCTGCTGGTCGGCATCAGCACGCTTGCGATCAACCCGGCGATGTACCGGAAGGTGCCGTACGACGCGCTCCGGGACTTCGCGCCGATTTCACAACTGGTATCAACGGCCAACCTCCTGGTCACGCACCCTTCGCTGCCGGCGAGGACCGTGAAGGAACTGATCGCCTTCGCCAAGCCACGGCCGGGACAGCTGAACTACGCGTCGGCGGGTGTCGGCACCAATCCGCATCTTTCCGTAGAACTGTTCCAGTCGCTTGCCGGCATCAAGCTGGTGCACGTGCCGTACAAGGGCTCGGGCCAGGGCATCGTGGACGTCATCGCCGGACACGTGCCGGTGATGATGCCAAGCATACTGACCGGACTGCCGTACGCGAAGAACGGCCGCTTGCGCGCGTTGGGCGTCAGCGGCGCGAAGCGTGCCGCCGGCGCACCGGATATTCCGACCATCGCCGAAGCCGGCGTGCCGGGCTACGAGGCGGTGCAGTGGTTCGGCGTGCTCGCGCCGGCGGCCACGCCGCGCGCCATCGTCACGCGCCTGCATGGCGAAATCGTGCGCGCGCTGCAGGCCGGTGACGTGCGGGAGCGCCTGCTGGCCGACGGTGCGGACCCGGTGGGCAGCACGCCGGAGGAATTTGCCGCCTACATTCGCTCCGAGACCGCGAAATGGGCGAAGGCAGTCAAGGACGCGGGCATACAGCCCGAGTGACTAGGAGTTTGTCGGGCTTAGCTCCGACAAACTCCTAGATCACTGGTCGGCAGCGGATGGCGTGTTTCCCGGTGCTCCGGATGCGGGACCATCCGAAGCCGGATCGGCGCCCGTCTCGGATGGTGGCTGGTTCTTTTCCAGCTTGCGCTGCAGTTTTTCCTCTTTCTTTCGCTTCTTCGCCAGCTCGCGCTGCCGTTTTTCAAACTGAAAATTGGGTTTCGCCAAGGCTCGGCCTTTCTGTTATGTCAGATCTTCAGGTTGGGTGGTCCTTCGTTGATCAGCTTCTTGCCGCGTTCGTACGCGCAGCGGCATGCGTCCCCGGCGTCCTCGAACACGGCCGAGTTATCACGAAATGTCTGGCTGAGCGGGGCGCCCGGACCGTCGCCCTTGCGGGTAATCGTGAGGCGCGCCCGCCACTTGTCCTTCTCGGACGGGCGCCAGGCGCTGGCTTCGATCAGGTAGCGTCCGATCTCCTCGCGCACGACACCTGCGTCATTCGCCTTCATCATCCATGCCCCCCCGCGCGCCCGCAAAGAGCTATTGTGCGCCACTTGACCGAACTGTGGGAGAAAAAAGCGCCCAGGGGCGCTGTTTCTTGAAGGAGGAAGGCAAAAGGCAAAAAGAGGAAGTAGAAGCCCGCCAGACACGCTTTGTTGCCTTCTGCCTTTTGCCTTTTGCCTTAGGTTGCTATACCGAGCGCTTTCTGCAGGTCCATCACCACCTGCACCTGCGAGCGCTTGCGCCATTTTACGCGCGAGCCGATCGGCTTGTTCTCGATGTCGGGGTTGACCTTGAGCGCGACGAACACCGGGCCGGGATCGGACAGGATGCGCTCGATATTGATGGAGAAGGTCTCCAGGTTGTCGTAGGCGTAGGCGCGCGGATAGCCGCAGGCGCGCGCGATGACGTCGTAGGCGATCGTCTTCGCCAGGGGCACTGGCTGGCCGCCGGTGGTGGCATAGCACTCGTTGTCGAGCATGAAGTGATAGAAATTCTTCGGCTGCTGCTCGGCGATGGTGGCCAGTATTCCCATCCCCATCTGGATGTCGCCGTCCGAATCGAACAGCACGATCTTCTGCTTCGGAAGCGCCAGCGCGAGCCCCATCGCGAACGAGGCATGGCCGCCCATCGCCGGGTCCCCCAGCGGCAGGTCGCGGTTCGGTTGGGTGCTGATATTGACCCAGTGCTTGCCGCCGCGCCCCGGCACGACGATGGCGTCGCCGCGGTAGCGGTTGTAGACCTTGAGCAGTTCCAGCGTGTCCATCATCGCTCGTTACCTCGCTTGGTGAGGCGTGACGTGGTGAAGCGTGACATGGTAAGGCGTGACATGGTGAAGCGTGACATGGTGATTCGTATTAGCGCTTCGCGCCTGTTTTAATAACACGCCGTATCACGTCACGCATTATCACGTCACGAACTATCACGTCACGCAGTTTCATGTCACGCCGTCTCAATTAAAGCCGTGATATTCGTCAGCCACCAGCACCGCCACCGGCCGCCTGGTCTTCTTCGCTTCCTCGAACGCGATCGAGATGCGCCCCGCGTCGGCGCCGTCCTCGACCAGGTAGTACTGGATGCCGAAGGCGTTGAGGAAGCGCTCGGTGTAGGTCGCCGCGGTGTCGGTATTGATGCCGTGGCGCGTCCAGCCGCGGTAGCCGACCATCAGCACCACCGGGACATTCATGCCCAGGGCCCAGCCGCGCAGCGAATCGCCGGATTCCATCAAGCCGGTGTTCTGGATCAGGATCAGCGGCACCTTCCCGCCCGCGTGGATCCCCGAGGCCGCGGAAAACGCGAGCCCCTCCCGGTTCACGCCGACCAGCGTCAGCGACGGCTCGGCCTTCATCAGCAGGTAGAGCCAGTTGGTTTCGCTGTCGGGCAGCCACACCACGTGCGTGACGCCGTTCTTCCTCATTTCCTGGAGCACGACCTCGGGACTGAGGGCGGCCTTTTGCGCGTCACTCACAATGTGGTCCTCCGGCATGGACTGCAATCCAGCATTCTACCTAACGCCGCGCCCGGAGAAATTTCCGCCGTTCACGCGCTGGACTAAGCTGGGTTAACATGCACGCCTCACAGTTGAAGGAGAATGGCAATGGCGTCAAGCAACAACTCGGGCAACAAAACCGCGCTCGTCACGGGCGCCGGCACCGGTGTCGGAAAAGCCGTGGCGCTCGCGCTGCTCAAGAATGGCTATCGCGTCGCGCTCGCGGGCCGGCGCAAGGAAATGCTCGAGCAGACGGTCAAGGAAGCCGGCGCTAACGGCAGGAACGTATTGGTCGTGCCGACCGACGTCGGCAAGCCGGACCAGGTCAAAGCGCTGTTCGACCGGATCAAGGGCGATTTCGGGCGGCTCGATGTGCTGTTCAACAACGCCGGCGGCAACGCGCCGGGCGTCGCGTTTGAGGATCTGTCGTTCGAAAAATGGCAGTCGGTGGTGGACGTGAATCTGACCGGCATGTTCCTGTGCGCGCAGGCGGCGTTCCGCATGATGAAGGACCAGACCCCGCGCGGCGGCCGCATCATCAACAACGGCTCGATTTCGGCGCACGCACCGCGGCCGGGCTCGATGCCGTACACCGCGACCAAGCACGGCGTGACCGGCATCACCAAGACCATTTCGCTCGACGGCAGGAACTACGACATCGCGTGCGGGCAGATCGACATCGGCAACGCCATCAGCCCGATGACCGAGCGCATGGCGCAGGGCGTGCGGCAGGCGAACGGCACCACCGCCCCCGAGCCGCGCATCGACCCGGCGCACGTCGGCGACGCGGTGGTGTTCATGGCCAACCTGCCGCTCGACACCAATGTCTTCACCATGACCATCATGGCGACGAAGATGCCGTTCGTCGGGCGCGGTTGACGCCAAGACTCAGCCACGGACCCCGTTAGAGGCCGCGCCTCTAACGGGGCGGAAACACACGGAAGATACAAACTGCCCAACCGTAAGGCATTAGCCACGGAAACACACGGAAGCACACGGACAGCGAAAACCAAGAACAACAATTGAACCGCCAAGACGCCAAGATTACAGTGTTAAATTTTGAATGTTGAATTTTGAATAGAACATAGGCTTGGGTGTTAATTCAACATTTAACACTCAACATTCAACATTGCTTTATTGGGGGGTGAATGAACAATCGCCGCAAACTTCTCGTTGCGCTTGGCGCGGGCGCGCTCGCGGTGCCGTTCACTTCGTTCGCCCAGCAGAAGGGCAAAGTCTGGCGCATCGGGTTCCTGAGCCAGGCCTCCGCTCCCGGTATCGCGGGCTGGGTGGATGCCTTGCGGGCGGGCCTGCGTGACTTGGGCTACGTGGAGGGCAAGAACCTTGTGATTGAGTTCCGCTGGGCCGAGGGGAAATACGAGCGCGCCCCTGAACTTGCAGCCGAGCTGGTTCGCCTCAAGGTTGACGTCATCGTCACCCATGGACCGGGAATCCTTGCGGCCAAGAGTGCGACTACGACCATTCCCATCGTCATGGCGTCCAGCGCCGACCCCGTCGCCACCGGCTTCGTTGCGAGTCTCGCGCGGCCGGGCGGAAATGTCACCGGAATGGCGGGCTTCAACCCTGAAGTGGCTGCGAAGCGACTGGAGCTGCTCAAGGACGCGTTCCCGCGCACCCGGCAAGTCGCGGTCCTTTTCAACCCGGGCTCTCCCGGTAATATCCTAAGTCTCCGCGCGATGGAGCCCACAGCCAAATCACTCAAGCTGGAGCTTCAACAATATCCGGTGCGAGGACCGGGCGAGTTTGACAGCGCCTTTGCGGCGATGGCAAAAAAACGCGTTGACGCAGTCGCGATCTCCCAAGACTCGATGCTTACAGACAATGCTGGAGCGATTGCGAATCTTGCGGCCAAGACGCGGCTCCCCTCGGTCGGTCCAATCGAGTTCGCCGAAGCTGGCGGCCTGATGGCGTATGGAGTAAACCGTCTCGAAACGTTTCGCCGCGCGGCCTATTTCGTGGACCGGATCCTCAAAGGCGCGAAACCCGCCGATTTGCCGGTGGAGCAGGCAACGCGGTTCGAGACGGTGCTGAACCAGAAAACCGCCAAGGCGTTGGGCCTCCAGTTTCCGCAGGCAGTCCTGGCGCGGGCGGATCGGGTGATCGAGTGATTACTCGCTGCCCTATGTTCACCGACGCAAAAGCGGCGCCGCAGCCACGACTAACCGCTGCGTTGTTGCAGCTTTTCCTGCAACCAGACTTTGATCAGCGATTGGTACGGCACGTC
>CAZCGD010000248.1:0-3043 GCA_964498105.1 uncultured Streptomycetaceae bacterium | reverse complement strand
CGACCTCTACATCTCGATCGGCTCCTCCCTCGTCGTGGAGCCGGCGGCGTCGTTCCCGGTGCTCGCCAAGCAGTCCGGCGCGAGCCTGGTAATCGTGAACGCCCAGCCCACGCCGCTCGACGACATCGCCGACCTGGTCATTCGCGAGCCGATCGGGGAAACCATGCGAAGGCTGCTCGCGCAGCTTCCGGGATGAGGCGTGATAAGTGATAAGTGAAAATTGATGAGGTGAACACGTCACTCGTCACTTCGTCACTGCATCACCTCGTCACTGGCCGGAAGGCGGCAACTCAGCCGCCGCCTTCCGGCCTGATTCCGGCTTGCTTCACCAGCTTGCCATATTTCACGAGCTCCGACTTCAGATACTCCTGAAACCACTCCGGCGTGCCGCCGGTGATGACGGAGCCCATCGCCGCGCTCCGCTCCTGGATGTCGGGCAGTTGCAGCACCGCATTGACTTCACGGTTCAGACGCTCTATGACCGGCGGCGGCGTGCGTGCGGGCGCCGCCATCGCAGTCCACGTCGAGCTTTCGTAGCCAGTGACGCCGCCCTCCGCGACCGTCGGCAGGTCCGGCAGCACGGCGAGCCGCTTTGCGCCAGTGGTGGCGATGGCGCGCAGCCGCCCGGACTGGATCTGGGGCATGGCCGGGACGGCGCTGCTGAACGATAACTGGATATGACCGCCAATCAGGTCCGCGGTCGCCGGGCCGGACCCCTTGTACGGGACGTGCGTCATGCGGGTGCCGGTCATCACGGCGAACAGCTCGGCAGAAATGTGGGTGAAAGAACCCAAGCCCGCGGTGCCGTATGCGAGTTCCCCCGGCCGCTTCCGGGCCAGCGCGATCAACTCCTTCACCGTCTTCGCCGGGACTGAAGGATGGATGACCAGCACGCCGGGGGTGGTCGCAACGTGGATGATCGGCGCAAAGTCCGCCACGACATCGTACGGGAGCTTGTACACGTGCGGGTTAACCGCCCAGGTGCCGACGACCGTGATCACCAGCGTGTAGCCGTCCGCCGGCGCGCGCGCGACGATCTCCATGCCGATATTGCCGCCGGCGCCACCGCGGTTGTCGATCAGGATCTGCTGGCCGAGCCGCGGCGCAAGCTTCTCGATCAGCATGCGCGCCTGGATGTCGGTCGTCCCGCCCGGCGCGAACGTCACCACGAGGCGAACCGGCTTAATTGGATATGCAGGCTCCTTCGATACCACCTGCGCGCCCACCACCGCAGGAATACAGGCGATAGCGAGTAGCGCATTCCGCGCCGCCTGTCGCATCTTCATCACCCGTCAATCGTCACTTCGCATCAGGCCTGAAACGCGTTTCAGGTTTCAGGCCTTTGCGCTTCTGCTTCTCGCTGATGCGGCCGTTTTCGAGGTACCTGCCGGTGGCGGAGCGCTTCCCGGCTTCGTCCCATTGCTTCGGCCAATCGCTGCCCACCGGCGTGCCGAACCAGGGTGATTGCGGACGCAGTTTAGGCAGGCCCAGTTCCTCCCACACCTTACGCGCGCGTTCCATGTATTCCTGCTTCGGCAGCGCGAGCGGCGGCAGGTCTTCCTTCATGGTGGCGTCCAGCAGCAGCGTCGCGTCCTCGCGGTCGGCCTCGTGCTCGCGCTCCGGTCCGTGCCCCGGGCTGCGGTAGTTGAGCACCTGGAGGTCGCTTGATGGGTCCATGCGGAAAGCGATTGCCCAGAAAATAGCGTCGGAGTTTTCCGGATCGATGTCCTCGTTGACCGCGATGCAGATCTTGCCGCAGTCGGCCTTGAAGCTGGAAACGCCCGACAGCGCGCGCCAGATTTCCGTGCGGGGGGTGCCCTTCTCCACGGTAATGATGGCGATGCGGCGGAGCGCCGTCATGCGCTCGTGCAGCGTCACGCGCTTCACGCCGCGCACTCCGAGCGTGGTGCGCAGGTGGGTGAGGAACATCGGCTCGTAGGAGACGCGCTTGATCGCGCTCGACTCACTCGGTGTCACCTGGGAGAGATAAGAAGCGACGATCGCGCCCTTGCGATGGGTGATCGCCGTGACCCGCATCGGCATGTTGAATTCCTCGGGCGCGATGTGCCCGTGCGACTCTCCGAACGGGCCCTCGGGCTCCAGGTACTCGGTGTCGATCAGCCCCTCGATCACGATCTCGGCTTCGGCCGGCACCAGCAAGTCCACGGTCCTTGCGCGCACGACGTTGATCGGGCGGCCGGCAACGGCGCCTGCAACGCCGACCTCGTCGAGATCGAGCGGCAGCTTCATCGGCGCGACGAACGCAACGCAGGGCGGCGCGCCGAGCACGATTGCGCACGGCATGGTCTTGTCGCCACGCTGCTGGTGCTTGAGATAGTGGCGATAGCCGCCCGCTCCGCCGACGCGCGTCGCCATGCGGATGACGCAGCGGTCGGGCGCCTTCAAGCCAGCGCGATACGTGCCGTGATTCTGAATGCCGGTTTCCGGGTCTTTTGTAATCACGTTGGTCGCAGTCAGCGTGGGCGCGCTGTCGAAGCCTGGAGTCGAGACCGGGATCGGCAGGCTGTCGAGCCCGTTGCCCTCGCCTTTCAGCGCGGCGCCCTTGATCACGACTTCCTGGCAGGCCGCCTGCTTGACGATGCGCGGCTTGACCGGATTGGCAATGGCATGGTCCCACTTGGGCTGAACCTGCTCCGGCTTCGCGCGCATGCCGATGCAGTAGATTGCCCGGTTGCCGGCGTAGGCGCCGACCACCACGGGAAACTTGTATTTTCGCCCGAGTCCGTCCACCACGTTGGTGAAGAGAAACGCCTTGCGCTCGTGCTCCTCGACCCCACCGACGTACTGCCAGCGCACCAGCGGGTGCAGCTCCGCGTCCTTGTCCACCGGCCGGTCGATGGTCAGCAGCAATCCCGCTTTCTTCAGAGCGGCGAGGTGTTCGTGGAGATCCGAGTAGCCACGCTTCGACTTGGAGAAGTGACTCGTGACTCGTGACTCGTGACTGGCCCTATTTCGTTTGTTTTTCATTAGTCTTCTCGTTTTTGACACGCATCACTCACGATTCACCATTCATCATTCATCA
>CAZCGD010000247.1:0-9132 GCA_964498105.1 uncultured Streptomycetaceae bacterium | reverse complement strand
ATCACGGAATCAGAGGCGTAGAAATGCGTATAGCGGTTATGGGCGCCGGCGGAGTCGGCGGATTCTACGGTGGGCGACTGGCCCAGGCCGGCCACGACACGACCTTCATTACGCGCGGGGAGCATCTGCGCGCGATACGGGGGGGCGGGTTGTCGCTGACGGGCCCGGCCGGTGACACCGTCGTCGCCGGCGCCCGGGCGACCGACAATCCCGCGGAGGTCGCGCCAGTGGACGTGGTCCTCTTCTGCGTGAAGCTCTTCGACACCGAGGACGCGGCGCGCGCCATCGCGCCCCTGCTGTCCAAGGGCGGGGTGTGCATCACCCTGCAGAACGGCGTGGACGGGCCGCAACGCATCGGGGCGGTCGTGGGCGCGGACCGCGTGATGGGAGGACTCGCGTTCGTGTCGGCCCTGATCGAGTCGCCCGGCGTCATCCGCTACAGCTCGAAATCACCCTCGATCAAGTTCGGCGAGGCGGGCGGCGAGTTGTCGGAGCGCGCCATCCGGTTTCGCGATGCCTGCATGGCCGCGGGCTTCGGCGCGGAAGTCGTCCCGGACATCCGCGCCGCGCTGTGGCACAAGTTCGTGGGCCTGACGGTGAACGCGTCGTTGACGAGCCTCGTGCGCAAGCCCGCCGGAGTCTGCTACCGCGACCCCGACCTGCTGGCGCTGGCGCGCTCCGGGTTCGAGGAAGGCGCCGCGGTGGCGAAGGCGATGGGCATCGGGCTGCCCGATGACATCGTGGAGTGGCAGGTGAAGAACCACCAGAATTTCCCGCCGGACATGTACGCTTCCATGTATCACGACGTGGCGCGCGGCCGCCGGCTGGAACTGGACAGCCTCTCGGGGCTGATCGTGAGAAAGGGACGCGAACTGGGCCTGCCGACGCCGTTCCACTCGATGGCGTACGCCTGCCTCAAACCCTACATCAACGGCGCGCGGTAAGTGCTGAGCATCGGGGAGAAGGCAGGCCCCCCAAGGATCGCCGGGAGCTGTCGTGCTTGAACACGCTGCCAGTGGTCCGTCTCCTGGGAACCCGTTCATCCTTGCGCCGGCTCCGTGGGCGCCACCCCTACCTCGCATGCTCGCTGGGGTAACCTTGCGCTGCTTGCCCGGCCCGGCGCTCGGCGCCGGGGCACTCATCACCCATCACTGATGTCCGTGGACCAGCATCGCAGCCTCATCGCGCTTTTAATCGCGTCCGCTTTCATCGTGGCGGGCGGCATTCACTATCAGACCCCGATGCTGGCGGCGATCGCCGCGGAATTCGAGGCGGATGCCGCGGCAACGGGCTGGATACCCACGCTCTCTTTCGGCGGCATGCTGGCGGGCATCGTGTTTTTCGTGCCGCTGGGAGATCGCATCGACAAGCGCCGGCTGGTGCTGTGCAAGATCGTCGTGCTTGTGCTCGCGCAGGCGATGATGGCGATGGCGCCGTCGATCGCGGTGCTGGCGGCCGGCAGCCTGGTGACGGGCATGTGCTCGTCGCTCCTGCAGAGCTTCATCGCGATTACCGCGGAGACCGCGCACCCGGAGCATCGCGGGCGCGCGCTCGGCACGCAGCTGACGGCGATGTTCAGCGGCATCCTGTTTGCGCGCATCGTCGGCGGGTTGATCGCCACGCACATCGGCTGGCGCTACAGCTACGTGTTGTCGGCGGGCATGCTGCTCCTGATCATCCCCGTATTGTGGGCGCGGCTGCCCAGCACGCGCCCCACCTCGCAGGCGTCGTATCGCGATTTGTTATGGTCGATCTACCGGCTCCTGCGCGCGCATGGCGGCATACGGCGCGCCGCGGCGATACAGTTCATGTTCGGTATCTGCTACGGCGGATTCTGGGCGGTAGCCGCGCCCATGCTCGCGGTGCTCCATCGCGTAGGGCCGACAGCGGCGGGCCTGATCGGCATCCCCGGCGCGGCGGGCATACTCGTCGCCCGTCCGGCGGGGCGCTGGACGGACCGTGCTGGCGTCATGCCGGTGGTGCTGGCGGGCATACTCTCGATGCTGGCCGCCTGGATCGCCATGGGTTTCGGCGCGTGGTCCATTGCCGCGGTGGCGGTCGGCGCGATATTGCTCGACTGCGGCTTGCGCGTGGCGATGGTGGCCAACCAGACGCTGGTCAATTCGGCGGTGCCGGATTCACGCGCGCGCGCCAACACCCTGTTCGGATTGCACGTGTGGGGCGGCAACGCCGTGGGCGCGTTTCTGATGAGCTGGACGTTCGCGCATTTCGGCTGGCTCGCCGTGTGCGGCGTTGCGATGACCGCGATGGTCATTGCGCTGCTGATACATCTCGGCGTATTGCCGATTGGAAAGACGGCGGAAGGCGAAGGCGAAGGCGAAAGTCGAAAGGCGAAAGGCGAAAGTAAGAGCCGTTGAGCAGCGATTCTTCGCCTTCCGCCATCGGCCTTCCGACTTTCGACTTTTGACTTTTGACTTTTGACTTTTGACTTTTGACTTTGATCACCAATCTGCCCGCTATAGCTCCTTGACGAGCAGTTTGCGGAACTTGATCGGCCCGCCGTTGAATTGCAGACCGATCCGTCCTTCGTGGGTCTTGGCGTCCTTAATGCTGGCGGTGACGACGCCGTTCAGCTTGACGGTGATCTCGGATCCCTTGGCGTAGATCTCGAAAGTGTTCCACCGGCCGCCGGCCTTGTAGATGGGCTTCACCTCGGCGACATTGACAAGGCTCCCCGTGGCGTACTTTTGATTGGGGTTCTTGTCCCAGATCTGCACCTCATAGGCGCCCGATGCGGTATTGACGGTGGTGGGATTGGGGGCGCGTATGTAGACGCCGCTGTTCGTGTCGTCACCAGCCCAGAATTCCACGTAGACCTCAAGGTCCTTGAAGGATCGCTTCGAGACCAGGACGCTCGCGCCCTTGGTGGTGGTCTTGTCCGCCTGGATGGAGCCATCCTCGGCTCTCCAGTTGCCACCCCCGGTAATGTTCCAGTTCTCCATGCCGGCGTTGCCGTCGATCAGTGTGATCCACTCCTGTGATGAAAGGTGTCCGCAGCCGAAAACGGTAAGCGCGACCACCAGCAGTCCCGCGAATCTTGCAATCTGTTGCTTCATTGCGACCTCCCCCTGTTGATGACGAACCGGGACAGAATGAGGCACCGGCCGGCTGATCGTCAAGATGCCGCGTTCGTCACTACTTCGGGTCGTCACTACTTCGGCTTCCTACTTCGGGTCCGGCTTCCTACTTCCCTACTTCGGACCACACTACTTCCCTACTTCGCCTACTTCGGGTCGGACCACGGCAAGTTATTGATGCAGAAAAGTAAGACGGTCAAAACGGCCTGCCTTTAGCGCTTAGAAGTGCATTTTCGGGCCAGAAAATGAGCATCTAAGAAAAACGGAGTCGAGTTCAAACCGGCCCCGTTTCCTCCAAGGTTGAAGGAAGTCCCCCGCTTCACGGGAGCCCTTTCGCCATTCGCCATTCGCCTTGCCCTTCCATCGTGTCAGAATTGCGGCATGTCTGAATTTCAGTCTTGGGCCTTCCCGGAGGCCGTTCAGCCGCAGCCCGATCAGACCCAATTCGACCTCGAGCGCGCGCTCGATGCAGTAGTGCTGGTTCGCTCCGAAGTTCCGGACGATGCCTACAGCGCCGCCACGCTCGGCACCGAGCGCGGCGGTTACGGCGCGGTGATCCGCGAGGACGGCCTCGTGCTCACGATCGGCTACCTCATCAACGAGGCGTCTCAGATCTGGCTCACCACCAATCGCGGCGCCCTCGTGGCCGGCTACCCGCTGGCCTACGACCAGGCGACTGGGTTCGGCCTGATCCAGCCCCTGGGCAAGATGGCGGTCCCGCACCTTCCCCGCGGTCTCGCATCCGACGTCAAGGTCGGCGATTCGGCATTCGTGATCGGCCACGGCGGTCGCGCCCATTCCCTCCAGACCAGGATCATCGCGAAACACGAGTTTGCCGGTTACTGGGAGTACGTGCTCGATGAGGCGCTCTTTACCGCACCGGCACATCCGCAGTGGGGCGGCGCGGCGCTGCTCGACGCGCAGGGCAACCTGATCGGCATCGGGTCGCTGCTGGTACAGCAGGAGGTCAACGGCGCACCCCTCCACGTCAACATGTTCGTGCCGATCGACCTGCTCGACCCGATCCTGGATGCCATGCTGAATACCGGCCGCAGCCCGCATCCGCCCCGTCCGTGGCTGGGAATGTCCACGCAGGATCCGGAAGGCCAGCTGGTAGTCGCCAGGCTGTCCCCCGGCGGTCCGGCCAGCCGTGCCGGCGTCCAGCCCGGCGATCAGGTGCTCGGTGTCGGCGGGTCAAGCGTGAATGGCCTGGTGGAGTTTTTCCGGGCTGTGTGGCGGCTGGGCGCGGCCGGCGTTGAAGTGCCTCTCACCCTCTCGCGCGCCGGCAATGCCCTTCACATCACGATCAAGTCGGCGGACCGCAATGACTTCCTGCGAAAGCCCAGGCTGCATTGAGGCCGTCGCAGGTGAGGCGTCGCAGGTGGGGCGTCCCAGGTGAAGCGTCCCAGGTGAAGCGTCTCAGGTAAAGCGTCTCAGGTGAAGCGTCCCAAGTACAGCGAGCCAGTAACCGCGTTTTCCAGGGCGTCTTACCGGCAACGCCCTATCTGGGACGCCGTATCTGGGACGTAGTATCTGAGACGCAGCACCTGAGACGTAGTACCTGAGACGTGGTACCTGAGACGCAGTGTCAAACGGCAAGCACCTCCGCGCCCTGCCCCGCCTCGAGCTCGCAGGCATTCGCGGTCATCGCCAGCATGCTGTAGTAGCCGATCGTCCCGGTCAGCTCGACCAGCTGGAAATCGCCGAACCGTTTCTGCAGCGCGGTCATAGCTGCTGCGCTGACGCGATGCTTGCGGATGAGATCGCGCGTGAAATCCACGATCTGCGCATCCTCCGGCGGGAGGCCGCGGGAGTGCTTCTCGCGGATCGCGTTGATGGTTGCCTCCGGCACGCTCTGCTTGCGGGCCTGGCCGGTCTGGGCGCCCCAGACGTAGACCGCGTCGAATTCCCGCGCGACCGTCATCGCCGCGAGGACACGCACGCGCTTGTCGAGCTCTCCCTCGAAGCGCACGTAGGCGCCCAGGCTCATGACATGCTCGGCGAGCGGCGGGCAATGGAGCAGCATCGTGAACGGCCCCTGCACCGCGCCGCGGCTCTCGATGACGCGATCCACGATCGGGTGGTGCTTGGCATCTACTTGGTTCTTGCTGGTGATGGAAGGTAGGCGGGCCATGTGTGGGCTCCAAAATCGTCTCAGGTACTACGTCTCAGGTACTACGTCTCAGGTACTGCGTCTCAGATACGGCGTCCCAGATACTGCGTCCCAGATAACACGTCTCAGAAACTGCGTCTCAGATACTACGTCTCAAATACGGCGCCTCACCTGCGACGCTTCATCTGGGACGCGTCACTTGCGACGCTTCATCTGGGACGCCTTATCTGCGATGCTTCACCTGAGACGCTTCATCCAAAGCGCCTTATCTGAGACGACGTTGCTGATCGCCAAGTCAACGGTTCCGTGGATGGGGCGTTAAGGGCGGAATGGGCACCACTTCCGGATATCGCGACCTGCTGGCATGGCAAGAAGCCATGAAGCTTGCCGTAATGGTATACCACTTCACTAGGCGGTTCCCAAGAGAGGAAATCTACGGTTTGACAGCCCAGATCCGGAAATCGGCGGCGTCGATTCCGTCCAATATCGCCGAAGGCGCCGCTCGTAACTCAGCTCGCGAGTTTTATCACTTCCTCGGAATCTCCGCAGGCTCGCTTGCCGAGGTAGAAACCCAACTCGAACTCGCTGCAAGACTGGAATACGCCAAGCTCGATCCGCCAATGGCTCAACAGGCGCAGAAGGTTGGCATGCTGCTTCAGGGGCTGCGACGCTCATGCGCCAGCGGCGCAGACAGCGTCTCAGATACTACGTCGCAGATAAAACGTCCCAGATAAGGCGTCTCAGATAAAGCGTCTCAAATACGGCGCGCCTGTAACCGCGTCCTTCAGGGACGCCTCACCTGAGACGCTCTACCTGCGACGCTTTACCTGCAACGCTTCACCTGCGACGCAGTTGCTGATACGGCCTGCTCCGCTTCACGCAGGCCGTTTCCAGCCGAGCCATCTGATGATGGCTCCACCCATCACCTGCTCCTTGTCGCGGCCCTTCAGCCATGGCATCTCTTCGGTGAACATCGTCACGCACTGCCGGTAGGTGCACGGCATGCGGGTGATGTCGGTGCCCCAGAACGAGCGCTCGGGACCGAAGGCTTCGATGATCTGGCGCAAGTAGCCGTGGATGTTCTGGTACGGGTAGGGCTGAGTCGAAGTGCTCGGCGCACCCGACAACTTGACCGCGACATTGGGCAGTTTGGCGAGCGCGAGCATTTCGCCCAGATCGGCATAGGCCGCGTCGTCCTTTACGTCGGCTCGGCCGCCGCCGCGCCCGATGTGATCGATGTGCAGCTTGAGGCCGGGATGCCGCTCGGCGATCTTTCCGAATGCCGCGATGTTCGGCCCGCTGGCGAGGAGGCCGACGCGCAGGTTCTCCTTCTCGCACGCCTTCCAGAACCAGTCGAGCGAGCCATCGGTCCACCAGCTTTTCTCATGCGGCTGGTTGAAGGTATAGCGGAACCCGAGCATCCCCGGCCGTTCGCGCCAGCGGGCGACGATCTTCTCGCGATCCGGGTTGAGAAGGTCGAAATGCCCGAGGATGCAGAACTTGTCCGGGTGCTTGCGCACGGCCTCGACGGCGAGTGCATTGGACGGCTCCCCGAGCGCGCTGGGCGGATGGATCACCGCGCAATCGACGCCGGCCGAGGCCATTTCAGCCAGCGCATCGTCGGCCGCATAGGTCGGGATCTGGCGATGGTGGGGGCTCATCTTGCCGTTCTGCCAGAGGTGGATCTGCGAATCGACGATCAGCATGGTGATTTCCTTAGCGGACCTTGAAAACAAGCTTGCCGCGCAGGTGGCGTCCCTCGCTCACCCGGTGGGCCGCAGCGGCTTCCGACAGCGGATAGACCTTGATCTCCGGCACGCGCACTGCACCCGCGGCGACGAGCGCGACGATCCGTTCGAGATGCGCGCGGTCGCGCCCGACCTTGGGGCGTAGCGAAACGACGTCCTTGCGCGGCGGGACGGGCGCCGTCTGCCCTGAGCCAATGAACGCGGCGCGTCCGCCCGACCGCAGCACGGCGAACGAGCGATTGACCACGTCGCCGCCGACGGTGTCGAACACGGCGTCGCAGCCGGACACGATCTGCGTGAAGTCCTGCTTGCTGTAGTCGATAATCTGGTCGGCGCCGAGCTTGCGCAGGTAATCGTGGTTGGCCGCGCTCGCCGTCGTGATCACGCGCGCCCCGATGTGTTTCGCGACCTGCACCGCGAAGCTGGCGACGCCGCCGGCACCGCCCTGGATGAGTATCGTTTCACCGGACTTCAGTTGCAGCGTGTCCTCGATCGACACCAGCGCGGTGAGGCCGATCAGCCCCAGCGCGGCCGTTTCGACGTGCGTCAAGCTGTCCGGCTTCTTCGCGACAATGGCCGACCGGATTGCGAGCTTCTCGGCATAGCAGGCTTCTCCGGTCACCTCGACCACCCCGAATACCGGGTCGCCGACTTTGAGGTCGGTGACACCAGCGCCGAGCGCGCTCACCACGCCGGAAAAATCCCGTCCGGGGATGTAGGGAAAGGTGGTGATCGGCGCATAGTGGCCCGCGCGCACTTTCCAGTCGGCCCCGTTCACGCTCGCCGCATGGACGTCGACCAGCACCTGGCCCGGTCCGGCCACCGGGTCCGGGACGTCACCGTACTGCATCACCTCCGGCCCGCCGTTTTTCATGAAGAACGCGGCTTTCATTTTCTCTCCCGTGTAGTCTTGGTCAAGCGTCTCAGGTACAGCATCGAAAAAAAGCGTCTCAGATACAACGTCGCAGATACAGCGTCCCAGGTAAGGCGTCCCAGGTAAGGCGTTGCTGACTTGAGACGCTTTATCTGAGACGCCTTACCTGGGACGTTTTATCTGAGACGTCTCACCTGAGACGCCTCATCCAAAACACTTTACCTGCGACGCCTCACCTGGGACGCAGGCCCGCATCCTGGACCAGCTTCGTCAACGTCTGGATCTGGGCGCGCAGTATCTTGCTGTACTCCTCGGGCGTGCTCGCTTCGGCGACATAGCCGATGCTCTGCGTCCGCTCGCGGACGTCGGGGAGATCGAGGATGCGCCCGACCTCTTTGCTGATCCGGTCCACGATGGCGCGCGGCGTCCCGGCAGGCGCCAGCAATCCGTGCGATGTTTCAGGCCGCTTGAACTCGGCCAGCATCTCGCCCAGCGCCGGCACGTCGGGTAATGCGGGCGTGCGCTGCGGCGAGGCAACCGCCAGCGCCAGCAACTTCCCCTCCTTGATGAACGGCAGCAGCACGCCGAGCGTCCCGATGTGATATTGGATGCGCCCGGCCAGGACTTCGATCGTCGCCTCCGGCCCGCCCTTGAACGCGACGTGCACGGACTTGATCCCGGCGACGACGTTGAACCTTGCCCCGCTCAAGTGGGCCGCGGACCCGGTGGGACTGGTGCCGAAGATGAGCTTGCCGGGCTGGCTCTTGGCGAGCGCAATGAAGTCGTTGATGGATTTCACGCCCAGCGCAGGCGCCACTACCAGCACGTTGGCGGAGAAACCGACCTGGGTGATGCCGACGAAGTCCTTGAGCGGGTCGAAAGGCAGGCCGGACTGCAGCGCCGCGCTGATCGCGAAGTTCGGCAGCGCATACAAGAGCGTGTGGCCGTCCGGCGCGGCCCTGGCGACCGGAGTCCCTGCCAGTACGCCCTGCGCGCCCGGCCGATTGTCCACGACTACCGGTTGCCCCCAGCTCTCGCCCAATTTCTGGCCGATCATGCGCGCCAGCATGTCGGGCTGGCTGCCCGCCGTGGTCGACACCACCACACGGATCGGCTTGTTCGGAAAATTCTGCTGCGCCCGGGCAATTCCCGGCGCTGCCGCGAGCGCGATGCCCATCACGACTACAGCTATGAACGTCGATGCTTGCATGCAATAGAGCCTATCTCAATTATAGGCACGTGTGCGACGGAGGCGCATGGGGGATGAAGGGGCCCCCACCCCTTCATGGGGATGCAGTT
>CAZCGD010000246.1:0-60693 GCA_964498105.1 uncultured Streptomycetaceae bacterium | reverse complement strand
GGCGCTTGGCAAGTTCCAGAAGCATGACGACTACTTCGAGAATGACGAATACGTCATCTCGTCGGCGGTCGGTCACCTGCTCACCATTGCGGTGCCGGAACAGTTTGAGGTCAAGCGCGGCAAGTGGACGTTCGCGCATCTACCGGTCATCCCGCCGCACTTTGATCTGCTGCCCATCGAGAAGAACGAGGCGCGGCTCAAGGTGCTGGTCAAACTCATCAAACGCAAAGATGTCACCACG
The DNA here is from genome assembly GCA_964498105.1 of uncultured Streptomycetaceae bacterium. Taxonomy (GTDB): domain Bacteria; phylum Pseudomonadota; class Gammaproteobacteria; order Burkholderiales; family SG8-41; genus SG8-41. The sequence goes on along the minus strand of CAZCGD010000246.1, from coordinate 60,452 downwards.
CTGGTCAATGCTTGCGACGCCGGGCGAGAAGGGGAGTTGATCTTCCGTTACATCGTCCAATACGCGAAGAGCGACAAGCCGATCCAACGGCTCTGGTTGCAATCCATGACGCCGGCGGCGATCCGCGATGGCTTCGCGCATCTCCGCACGGATGGAGAAATGATTCCACTGGCGGATGCGGCGACGTGTCGCAGCGAAAGCGACTGGCTCATCGGCATCAACGGGACGCGGGCGATGACGGCGTTCAATTCCAAGACCGGCGGCTTTCATCTGACGACGGTGGGGCGCGTGCAGACGCCGACGTTGGCGATTCTGGTCGAGCGCGAGGAACGCATCAAGGCCTTCACGCCGCGTGATTACTGGGAAGTACACGCGCGCTTCGGCGCCAAGGCGGGTGAGTACGCCGGCCGCTGGTTCGACCCCGGCTTCAAGAAGGATGAAGACACGGAGCGCAAGACGGAGCGGATGTGGAGCGCGGCCGCGGCTGCGGCCATCGTCGCGGCGTGCCAGGGCAAGACCGGCACCGTCGAGGACGAAACCAAGCCGGCGACGCAACTCTCGCCACTCCTGTTCGACCTGACCAGCCTCCAGCGCGAGGCGAACGGGCGCTTCGGCTTCTCGGCGCGCACCACCCTCTCCCTGGCGCAGGCTCTGTACGAGCGGCACAAAGTCCTCACCTACCCGCGCACCGATGCGCGCGCGCTTCCCGAGGACTACCTCGCGACCGTGAAGAAGGCGATGGAGATGCTCTGCGGCGCGAAGGAGTACGCGCCGTTCGCGAAGAGCGTGCTGAAGAACGGCTGGGTCAAGCCCAACAAGCGCGTGTTCGACAACACCAAGATCAGCGACCACTTCGCCATCATCCCCACGCTGCAGGCGCCCAAGCATCTGAACGAGATCGAGCAGAAGCTCTACGACCTGGTGGTGCGGCGCTTTCTCGCGGTGTTTCACCCGCCCGCGGAGTACCTGCAGACGATGCGCGTGACGATGGTGGAAGAGCACCAATTCAAGACCGAAGGCCGGATCTTGCAGAACCCCGGCTGGCTCACTATCTACGGCAAGCTCGCGCAGGAGGAGAACCTGAATCTTCCCGCCGTCGCCGCGAACGAGAAAGTGGGCTTGCTCGAGATCACGGCGGCGGCGAATCAGACCAAGCCGCCAGCGCGCTACTCGGAAGCGACCCTGCTGTCGGCCATGGAAGGCGCCGGCAAGCTCGTTGAAGACGACGAGTTGCGCGAGGCAATGGCAGCGAAGGGGCTCGGCACGCCGGCCACGCGCGCGGCGGTCATCGAGGGCCTGCTCTACGAGGATTACATTCACCGCAACGGGCGGGAACTGGTGCCCACCCCCAAGGCGTTCTCGCTCATGTTCGCGCTGAAGCACTTCGGGGTCACTGAGATCACCTCGCCCGAGCTGACCGGCGACTGGGAATACAAGCTGAAGCAGATGGAGGCGGGGAAACTGCCGCGCGCGGAGTTCATGGATCACATCGAGCAGGTCACCCGCGACCTGGTGGAGCGCATCCGGCGCGGCGAGATTCCCGACGAGGCCTACGCGATAGTGGCAGCGCCGTGTCCGAAATGCGGCGGCGTGGTACAGGAAAACTACCGCAAGTTCCAGTGCCAGGCGTGCGAGTTTTCGCTGTGGAAGGTGTCCGCCGGCCGCGAGTGGTCGCCCGAGGAAGTCGCGGAACTTGTAACCAAACGGTTCATCGGGCCACTCACCGGCTTCCGCAGCCGCATGGGCAAACCGTTTTCGGCCGGAATCCGGTTGAACAATGAACTGCGCATCGAGTTCGACTTCGGCCAGGTCCGGCTCGAGGAGGAAGCGGCCAATCCGCCCGATTTCACCAACCAGGAAAGCCTGGGCGCCTGCCCGAAATGCGGCGCGCGTGTGTTCGAATACGGGGCGGTCTACGTGTGCGAGAAGGCGGTCGGCGCCGCGCGCAGCTGCGAATTCCGCTCGGGCAAGATGATCCTGCAGCAGCCGATTGAGCGCGCGCAGATGCAGAAGCTGCTCGCCACCGGGCGCACCGATCTCTTCACGCGCTTCATTTCCAGGAAGGGGCGGCCGTTCAAGGCCTACCTGGTCAAGACGTCCGAGGGCAAGGTCGGCTTCGAATTCGAGGCGCGCAAACCGAAAGCGGGAGAGCCGGCAACGCCAGCGCCGGTGAGCGCGTCACCGAAAGACACAGGGCGCGGTGCTTCCGCCAAGCCTGCGGCCGCCAAGAGCGCCAGGGCCGCCAAAGCTACGGCCAAACCAATCAAGGTGGCGGCCAAGGTGCCGGCGAAAGCCAAACGCAAATAATAAACGCGGTGGCGCGCCGCGTTTATTCAGATGTCGAGGTTGCGCACGCCCAGCGCGTTCATTTCGATGAACTGGCGGCGCGGCTCGACCTCATCGCCCATCAGCGTTGAGAATATTTCCTCCGCACTGATGGCATCCTCGATCTGGGTCTTGAGCAGCCGCCGCGTCTGGGGATCCATGGTGGTGTCCCACAGCTGCTCGGGATTCATTTCGCCCAGGCCCTTGTAGCGCTGGATGCTGACGCCGCGCTGCACTTCGCTCAGCAGCCATTCGATGGCTTCGCGAAATTCCTTCACCGGCTGCTGCTGGTCGCCGCGCTTGACGTAGGCGCCGTGACCCAGCAGCCCTTGCAGCACCTGCGCCGTTTTCTTGATCTGGTCGTAGTCGCCGCTCTGCACGAAATCGGCGTCGATATAGCAGTGACGCTCGATGCCGTGCTGCGTGCGGTTTACCGCCAGCACGTAGCGCTCGGCCTTGTCGTCGTACCTCGCTACCACCTTCATGCCACGCGGGGCCAGCAACTCACCCAGCAGCTGGGCGCTGTTCTGCGCCGTTTTTTCGTCCGCCAGATCGAGCTGCGCCGGCTGGCGCAGCAGCGCGTGCAGCACTTCCTGGTCGATCAGCCGGCTCACCCGCTCGATCACTGCTTCGGCGAGCAGGTAATCCTTCGCCACCTTTTCCAGTGCGTCCTTGGTCAACACCTGTGCATTGACCGCCGTATGGAGCTCCGCCTCCGCCAGCGCCAGCGTCAGGAGCATCTGCTTCAGTTCGTGCTCGTCCTTGAGATAACGCTCGCTCTTGCCGTGCTTTACCTTGTAGAGCGGCGGCTGCGCGATGTAGACATGCCCGCGCTCGATCAACTCCGGCATCTGCCGGTAGAAGAAGGTGAGCAACAGCGTGCGAATGTGGGAGCCGTCGACATCCGCGTCGGTCATGATGATGATGCGGTGGTAACGCAGCTTCTCCGGCGCGTAATCCTCCTTGCCGATCCCGGTGCCGAGGACGCTGATGAGCGTGATGATTTCCTGCGAGGAGAGCAGCTTGTCGAGCCGCGCGCGCTCGACGTTGAGTATCTTTCCCTTGAGCGGGAGAATCGCCTGGAATTTTCGGTCGCGGCCCTGCTTGGCCGAACCGCCGGCGGAGTCGCCCTCCACGATGTAGAGTTCGCACTTTGCAGGGTCGCGCTCCTGGCAATCGGCGAGCTTGCCCGAGAGCCCGAAGGAATCGAGCACTCCTTTTCGGCGCGTCAATTCCCGCGCCTTGCGCGCGGCCTCTCGCGCGCGCGCCGCGTCGATGATCTTGGAGCAGATCACGCGCGCGTCACCCGGCTTCTCGAGCAGGAATTCGTTGAGCTTCTGGGAGACGATCTCCTCCACCACCGGCCGCACCTCGGAAGAAACCAGCTTGTCCTTGGTCTGCGACGAGAACTTGGGCTCCGGCACCTTCACCGAGAGCACCGCGGTCAGGCCTTCCTTCATGTCATCGCCGGTGGTTTCGACTTTCGCTTTCTCGGACAGCTTGTTGTTCTCGATGTACTGGTTGAGCGTGCGCGTCATCGCGGCGCGCAGGCCGGTCAGGTGCGTGCCGCCGTCGCGCTGCGGTATGTTATTGGTGAAGCACTGCACCGATTCCTGGTAGGAATCGTTCCACTGCATCGCCACTTCCACGACGATGTCGTCCTTCTCCGCCTTCGAGTAGAAAACATTCTGGTGCAGCACGTTCTTGCTGCGGTTCATGTACTCGACGAAGCCCTTGACCCCGCCGGTGAAGGAGAACGTTTCTTCCTTGCCGCTGCGCTGGTCGATGAGAACGATCTTGAGGCCGCTGTTGAGGAACGCCAGTTCGCGCAGCCGTTTTGCCAGTATCTCGTAGTGATACTCGATGCGACCGAAGACGTCCTTGCTCGGCAGGAAATGCACTTCCGTGCCGCGGCGTTCGCTCTTGCCGGTGACCTTGAGCGGCGCCACCGTCTCGCCCAGGCGGAACTCCATCTGGTGCAGCCTGGCGTCGCGTCGGATCGACAGGCGCAGCCATTCCGACAACGCGTTTACCACCGATACGCCGACGCCGTGCAGGCCGCCGGCCACCTTGTAGGAATTATTGTCGAACTTGCCTCCGGCGTGGAGCTCGGTCATCACGACTTCGGCGCTGGAGCGCCCCGCCTCGTCGTCCGGGTGCGAGTCCGTCGGAATCCCGCGCCCGTTGTCGACCACGCTCACCGAGTTGTCGGTATGGATGGTGACGGTGATCTCGTTGCAGTAGCCGGCCAGCGCCTCGTCCACTGCGTTGTCCACCACCTCGAATACCATGTGGTGGAGGCCGGTGCCGTCGGCGGTGTCCCCGATGTACATGCCGGGGCGCTTGCGCACCGCTTCGAGGCCCTTCAAGACCTTGATGCTGCTGCTGTCGTAATCGTCGGGGGAGCGCGGTTTTTCTTCTTTTTCTTCGTCGCCGGAGGGCTCAACCATGAGTTACTTCCTTAAATGCGCATTGGCATGACCACGTACCGAAACTCGCGGTTGTCCGGCACTGTAATCAGCATGCTGCTGTTGGCATCTCCGAACGAGCAGTCCACGCTGTCGCAGTGCACGTTGTTGAGTACGTCCAGGAGATAGGTGATGTTGAAGCCGATGTCGAGCGCGTCCCCGCCGTAGGCGATCTCCATCTCCTCTTGCGCCTCCTCCTGCTCGTTGTTGGTGCAGGAAATGCGCAGGCTGTTGGCCGCCACCATCCAGCGCACGCCGCGAAACTTCTCGTTCGATAGAATCGCAGCACGCTGTAGCGACTGCAGCAGGTCCTGTCGCTTGATCGAAAACCGCTTCTGGTAGTTGGTCGGCACTACCCGCGTGTAGTCGGGGAACTTGCCGTCGATTATTTTGGTGGTGAGCACGGTGCTACCAAACGAGAACCGCACCAGGCTTGTGAATATTTCTACTGTCACCGCGTCTTCGCTGTCCGCGAGCAGCCGGCCCAGTTCGAGCACCGCCTTGCGCGGCAATATTACCTCCCGCTTCTCCTGCTGCTGCCCCAGCGGACGCGCAGCATAGCTCAGGCGGTGGCCGTCGGTGGCTATGACCTTGACCTGTTCCCCGTCCAGCACGATCAGCAGCCCGTTCAGGTAATAACGTATGTCCTGCTGCGCCATGGCGTACTGCACTAACAGCAGCAGTTCCCGCAGCGCTTTCTGCGGCATCGCTATCTTGCCCAAGGCCACGCCCGGGTCCGCAAGCGCCGGAAAATCAGCGACAGGAAGTGTTTGCAGATTGAAGCGGCTCTTGCCAGAACGCACTTGCAGCCGGTTGTTCTGCACATCGAGAATGGCCTCGGTGCCTTCCGGCAGCGCCCGCAAAATGTCCTGCAACTTGCGGGCGGACACGGTCAGGCTCATTTCTTCCTCCGCGCTCTGGTCGAGTTCGGTGCGGGTCGCAACCTGGATTTCGAGATCCGTCGCCATCAACATCAGGTAGCCCGGCTTGCGCTCGATCAGGACATTTGAAAGGATCGGCAAGGTGTGGCGCTTCTCCACGATACCGGTCACCGCCTGCAGCGGTTTAAGCAGGGCGTCGCGTTCCAGTTGAACGAGTTTCATGGGTTGGGTTCTTCTATATAGGTTCTAGTTTAAAAGTAATAGTAGTAATAGAGCGGCTATTTTTCTGTGCAAAAGCGTGAAAAGGGCGATGGGATCTGGCGCGCTGGCAAGGATAAGTTTGTGCGGAAGCCGGTAGTGAGCGTGGGTGGATTGTGGATAACATCTCGCGTTCTGATAAAGCCTGCAGTTATCCACAATTAACACCGCGACCATCAACTCCTCAGAACGTTGAGCAGCGAATTGAAGTCCCGCGTCAGTTCGCTGCTGGTGGACTTCAACAGCGCGATCTTGCGGCACGCGTGCAACACGGTGGTGTGATCGCGGCCGCCAAAAGCGTCCCCGATGTCTGGCAGGCTCATCTGCGTCAATTCCTTGGCAAGAGCCATCGCAACCTGCCGCGGTCGCGCGACGTTGCGGCTGCGCTTCTTGGAATACATTTCCGAAACCTTGATCTTGTAATAATCAGCGACGGTTTTCTGGATGTTCTCCACGGAAACCTGGCGGTTCTGGATTGCCAGCAAGTCACGCAGTGCCTCCCGGCACAGTTCGACGGATAAGTCGCGGCCCGAAAAACGGGCATAGGCCAGCACGCGCTTCAGCCCGCCTTCGAGTTCCCGCACGTTCGACTGGATGTGCTTGGCAAGGAAAAACGCCACCGGCTCGTCCAGCTTGACCCCTTCCGCCTCCGCTTTCTTGAGCAGGATGGCGACCCGCATTTCGAGCTCCGGCGGCTCGACAGCAACGGTGAGGCCCCAACCGAAGCGGGAAATCAAACGGTTTTCCATGCCGGCGATCTCCTTGGGATAGGTGTCGCAGGAAATCACCACTTGCTTGTGCGCCTCGATCAGCGCGTTGAACGCGTAGAAAAATTCTTCCTGGGTGCGGTTCTTGCCGCTGAAGAACTGGATGTCGTCTATCAGAAGCAGATCGAGCGAATGGTAATAACGCTTGAAATCGTCGAAAGCCTTGTGCTGGTAGGCGCGCACCACGTCGGAAACGTACTGTTCCGCATGGATGTAGCGGATCTTCGATTCAGGCGCCTGCTCGCGCAAGCGGTTGCCGATCGCCTGGATGAGGTGGGTTTTGCCGAGGCCGACGCCGCCATAGATGAACAGCGGGTTATAAGCAGCGCCCGGGCGCTCCGCCACCTGCGCAGCCGCGGCGCGAGCCAGCTCATTGGCCTTCCCGGTCACAAAGGTCTCGAAGGAAAACGCCGGGTTGAGCCGGGATACTTCCCGGCTGGTGGGCTTTGCCCCGCGGTCCGGGGCGCTCTGCCTGGGCGGCGGCGGCGGGGAGACGGCTGACTCCCGGTCGGCGAGCGTGAGCTGGATTTCGACACCCTGCTGCAGCTGCTCCCGCGCCAACTGCTCGATGCGCACCAGAAACTTGTCGCGGATCCACTGCTGCACGAAGCGGTTGGGTGCGATCAGGGTGAGGCGGTTGCCGTTGACCGTGACCCGCAGCGGCTTGATCCACGTTTTGTACTGCTGGGATGGCAGTTCTTTCTCGAAATGGGCCAGACAAAAGCGCCAGAAACTGTTCATCGGCATCGCGTCGGTACTTGAAGTCGGGAGCGGAGGAAGGAGGTTATTGCAACTCGGATATTATCCCTTTTGATGACGGTTATCCACAGCAGTAAACCACCCCGGAACCGATCGCGGCGCGCTCATAAAATGGTTGACACGACGGAGAGTTAAAGGTTGTAATAGCGCGCTTTTCAGCAGCCGGGCGGACCCATTATGAAGCGGACTTATCAGCCTTCGAAAACACGCCGCAAGCGCTCGCTTGGCTTTCGTGTGCGCAGCCGGACCCGTGGCGGGCGGGGAGTGCTGCGCGCGCGCCGGGCCAAGGGGCGGGCGCGATTGAGCGTCTGAGCAGCGGCGGCGCCACACTGCCGCGCAGCGCGCGGCTGCTGCGCCGCGAGCACTACGTGGAGACGCTGGCGGCGGGAAAGAAGTGGACGCGGCGTTACTTCACGCTGTATGTCAGGCCCAACGGCGAGCTCCTGGCGCGCATCGGCATTATCACCAGCAAGCGGGTCGCGCCGCGCGCGGTCGATCGTAACCGGATGAAGCGGCTGGTGCGGGAGGCATTCCGCTCCGTGCGCCAGGGTCTGCAGGGACGCGACATCGTGGTGCAGTTGCGCCGTTGTCCGCCCCACAGTTCGACCGCAACCGCGCGCGCGGAGGTTATCCGGTTGCTGGAAGAATGTGCCGCGCCGACGGGCGGCAACTGAGACACCCGATAACGCCAGCAGAGCCAAGGTCATGGATTCACAACGCCTGATTCTTTTTTTCGTCTTCTCTTTTTCGGTTTTCCTGCTGCTGGATGCGTGGCAGCGCGAGCAGCCGCCGGCGCAACCGGCCGCGACTGTCAGCGACCAGGCCGGCAAGACGGGGACGCCGGGCGCGCCTGCTACCCATATCCCGGTCCCCAGCGGCAAGCTGGCGCAGCCGCCGGCCGCTGCTCCACAGCACGACGCGCGCGTGCCCGACGCGGGCGCCACCGTCCAGATTGAGACCGACCTGTTCATTGCGCAGGTCAGCACCCAGGGCGGCGACCTGAGCCGCCTGCAGTTCAAAAAGCACCGGGACACGCTCGATCGCAACAAGGATTTCGTGTTGCTCGAGTTGTCCCCCGAGCGCACCTATGTCGCGCAATCCGGGCTGATCGGCGGCGGGCTGCCCAATCATCGAACGGTGTATCAGGCGGCGGCCACCAGCTTTCAGCTGGCCGGCGGACAGGACAGCCTGGAAGTGCGCCTCATCGCGCCCGCAGTCGATGGTGTACAGGTCAGCAAGGTCTACCGGTTTCGCAGGGGCAGCTACCTGATCGATGTCGGTTTCGAGATCGTCAACCGGGGCGCCGCCGCGGCGCAGCCGTTCGCTTATTTCCAGATCGCGCGCGACGGCAAGCCGCCGGCTGGCGACTCGGCAATGATGCCGACGTTCACCGGGGTGGCAATCTATACGGATAAAGAAAAGTTCCAGAAGCTGAGTTTCGAGGAGATCGCCAAGGCGAAGACGCCCTATCCGAAGAACAGCAACGATGGCTGGATCGCGGTGCTCCAGCATTACTTCTTCAGCGCGTGGTTGCCGAAGAATGGAACGCCGCGCGAATTTTATACGCGCAAGCTCGATGACAATCTCTACGCAGCGGGCGTGATCGTCCCGGTAAATCCGGTGAGCCCGGGCGCCAGCGCGACCGTGACCGTTCCGCTCTACGCCGGGCCGCAGGAGCAGGAGAAGCTGGACCAGATCGCGCCGGGCCTGGACCTCACGATCGATTACGGCTGGTTGACGGTTATTGCCGTGCCGCTGTTCTGGTTGTTGACGTTGTTCTACGGCTGGGTCGGCAACTGGGGCGTCGCCATCATCCTCCTCACGGTAATCATCAAGGCGCTGTTCTACCCGCTGTCGGCCGCGAGTTATCGTTCGATGGCCAAGATGCGGGTGCTGGCGCCGAAGCTGCAGCGGCTCAAGGACCAGTACGGCGACGACCGCCAGCGACTGCAACAGGCGATGATGGAACTGTATAAAACCGAGAAGATCAATCCGCTCGGCGGCTGCATGCCAATTGTTGTTCAAATACCTGTTTTTATTGCACTTTATTGGGTGCTGCTGGCGAGCGTGGAATTGCGCCAGGCGCCCTTTGGATTGGGAATTGACGATCTCACCACTCCTGCAATACGCGATTTGTTCGTCATTTCTACGTGGGCGCCACTTCCGTACTTTGTTTTGCCGATCCTGATGGCGGCGACTATGTGGATCCAGACCTCGCTGAACCCGGAGCCACCGGATCCGGTCCAGGCCAAGGTGATGAAGATCATGCCGATCGTATTCAGCGTCTTCTTTTTCTTCTTTCCCGCCGGCTTGGTGCTGTACTGGCTGGTGAACAACGTGCTGTCGATCGCGCAGCAATGGCAGATCACGCGCGCGCTGGAGCGCGCAGCCGCAGCGCGCAAGAGCTGATGCTGCTTCAGTGAAGCGCCGCGTGGGCCGCGCCGGCGCTGCCCGATGACCGAAAACGACACCATTGCGGCGATCGCGACTGCCCCCGGGCGCAGCGGGATCGGCGTGGTGAGGATTTCGGGGCTGCAACTCGACCCGCTGATCGCGGGCATTATTGGCAAGCCGCTGCCGCCACGCCACGCGGTGCTCGCCGAATTTCTCGATGCCGGCCACGAAGTCATGGATCAGGGTATCGCGTTGTATTTTCCCGCGCCGCGTTCCTACACGGGGCAGGCGGTGCTCGAGCTGCACGGACATGGCGGACCGCTGGTACTGCAGTTGTTGCTCAAGCGCTGTCTCGAGCTGGGCGCGCGCCTGGCAGAGCCGGGGGAATTCACGCGCCGCGCGTATCTCAACGACAAACTCGATCTGGCACAAGCGGAAAGCGTCGCGGATCTCATCGATGCGGCGACCGAGGCAGCAGCGCGTAGTGCATTGCGTTCCCTGCGTGGTGAATTTTCTAAACAAATCAATGCCTTGGTTCAATCCACGATCGACCTGCGCGTGCGAGTCGAGGCTGCGATTGACTTTCCAGATGAGGAAGGCGAGTTCCTGGGCCCGGCGGATGGCATAGACGGGCTGGCAGTGCTGCGCGCCAGGCTGCAGGAGGTTTTGTCCGCTTCGCAGCAAGGCAGCTTGCTGCGCGAGGGAGTACACGTGGTGCTGGCGGGCCAGCCGAACGTCGGCAAGTCCAGCCTCCTCAATCGCCTTGCCGGAGAGGAGCTGGCCATCGTTACCGAGATTCCGGGCACCACCCGCGATGCGATACGCCAGAGCATAAATCTGGAGGGAATCGCTGCGCATATCATCGATACCGCCGGCCTGCGGGAGTCCATTGACCCCGTGGAAAAGCTCGGCATTGCCCGCACCTGGGCTGCGATCGAAAAGGCCGATCTCGTCCTACTGTTGATCGATGCAACACTAGGCGAGAACGCCACGGATCGGGGCATCCTCGCGCAGATGCCCGCCGGCCTGCCTTGCATCAAGGTCATGAACAAAATTGACTTGCAGGGGAGATCCCCCGCAGTGGAACGGGGCCGCGACGCGAACACGGTATGGTTATCCGCCCGGACGGGGGCAGGGGTAGAGTTGCTACAACACGCCCTGCTGGAGGGGGTCGGCTGGCGCTCGAATGGGGAGGGGTTGTTCATGGCCCGCGAGCGCCATGTGCAAGCTCTGCGTCAGGCACAAGCTCATCTGGAACGTGCCGAGCAGCAACGAAGCCGCCACGAGTTGTTTGCAGAGGAGCTGCGCCTGTGCCAGGGGGCACTGGGTACCATCACGGGGGGATACACCTCGGACGACCTGCTCGGCGAAATTTTCAGTCGTTTCTGCATCGGGAAGTAACCGTTCTGTAGGTGTTTCACGTGGAACAGGGCTCTGGTTTTCCGTGTTGCGACGCAGCATTATCGATGTGTGGTTTCACGTGAAACCTTTACCCCTCCGCCTGGTTTAGTAAACCCATGATTTGTTGTATCATTGTTCCCGCGTCGCATGGCGCTCGGATTTATTGATGCAACCTGTTGAAAAATATGACGTTATTGTGATTGGAGGCGGTCACGCCGGCACCGAGGCGGCGCTTGCGGCTGCACGCATGGGGTGCGAAACGCTGCTGATCACGCACAGCATCGAGACCTTGGGCCAGATGTCGTGCAATCCCTCCATCGGCGGTATCGGCAAGGGCCACCTGGTACGGGAAATTGATGCCCTGGGCGGCGCCATGGCGGCGGCAACGGACGAGGCCGGTATCCAGTTCCGCACGCTCAACTCGCGCAAGGGTCCCGCCGTGCGCGCCACGCGCGCCCAGGCAGACCGCGTGCTCTACCGACGGGCCATCCGCAGCCGACTGGAAAACCAGCCGCGGCTGCGCGTATTTCAGCAGGCAGTGGATGATCTGCTGATAGAAAACGATCGCGTGACCGGCGTGGTGACGCAGATCGGGCTCAAGTTTTTCGCGCCGGCAGTGGTGCTCACGACCGGCACTTTTCTCGCCGGGCTGATCCATGTCGGCTTGAAAAATTATCAGGCGGGGCGCGCTGGCGATCCGCCGGCGGTGACGCTCGCGCAACGGCTGCGCGAACTGAAGCTGCCGGTGGGGCGGTTGAAAACGGGCACGCCGCCGCGCATCGACGGCCGCAGCATCGATTTCTCGGTGATGACGGAGCAGCCCGGCGACACGCCGGTCCCGGTGTTCTCCTTTCTCGGCGGCCGGGAGCAGCATCCGCAGCAACGGCCGTGCTGGATCACGCACACCAACGCGCGCACCCACGACATCATCCGCGGCGCGCTCGACCGCTCACCGCTCTATACCGGCGTGATCGAAGGGGTAGGCCCGCGCTATTGCCCTTCGATCGAGGACAAGATCACGCGCTTCGCGGGCAAGGCGTCACACCAGATTTTTCTCGAGCCGGAAGGACTCACGGTCAACGAGTTCTACCCGAACGGCATTTCGACCAGCCTGCCGTACGACGCGCAGCAGGCGCTGGTGCGGTCAATCCGCGGCCTCGAGCGGGCGCACATCACGCGCCCCGGTTACGCCATCGAGTATGACTATTTCGATCCGCGCGGGCTGCAGCGCTCGCTCGAGACGCGGGCGATCGCCGGCCTCTATTTTGCCGGGCAGATCAACGGCACCACCGGTTACGAGGAAGCCGCCGCCCAGGGATTGCTAGCCGGCATTAATGCCGGGCTCGCGGTGACAGGCCGTGCGCCGTGGTATCCGCGGCGCAACGAAGCCTATCTGGGCGTGCTGGTGGACGATCTCGTCGCGCGCGGCGTATCCGAGCCGTATCGCATGTTCACCAGTCGCGCCGAATACCGGCTCTCCCTGCGCGAGGACAATGCGGACCTGCGGCTGACCGAATGCGGCCGGCAACTTGGCGTAGTGGACGATGCGCGCTGGGAGGCGTTCTCGCGCAAACGGGAGACGATCGCGCGCGAGCAAGAGCGGCTGAAGAGCACCTGGATCAATCCCCGGCTGTTGGCGGAGGGCGAGTCCGAACGCGTGTTCGGACAGCCGCTGGAACGCGAGCACACGCTGGCTGACCTGCTGCGGCGCCCCGAGGTGACGTACGCGCAGCTGATGAGCCTGACCGGAGCCGGGCCCGGTGTGGATGATCCGCAGGCGGCCGTGCAGGTCGAGATCCAGGCCAAGTACCAGGGTTATATCGAGCGCCAGCAGGAAGAGATCGCGCGCTTCGAGCACTACGAGAACCTGCGGTTGCCGCAGGACCTCGACTACACCGTTCTGCGTGGATTGTCGGTCGAAGCGCAGCAGAAGCTCCATCAACACCGCCCGGAAACACTGGGCCAGGCAGCGCGCCTGCCGGGCGTTACGCCGGCGGCGGTATCGGTACTGCTGGTGCATCTAAAACACAAATTTTCCAATGTGCGCCGCGATGCGCGCACCCGCACGGGGGGAGCCGGCCGCCCTATCGGCAAGACGGCATGACCCTGGCGCGGCAGCTGGCGCAGGGCGTCGCACAGCTTGGGCTCGCGCTGCCCGGGCCCTCGCAGCAAAGGCTGCTCGATTACCTGGCGCTGCTGCAGAAATGGAACAAGGTCTACAACCTCACGGCGGTGCGCGAAGCGCCGCGCATGGTGAGCCAGCATCTCCTCGATTGCCTGGCGGTGGTGCCACACGTGAGGGCCGCAGCCATCCTCGACGTGGGGAGCGGCGCCGGGCTTCCCGGCATACCTCTCGCACTGGTGTTGCCGGATTCGCGGGTGACGCTACTCGAGGCGAATCACAAGAAAGCGGCGTTTCTGAAGCAGGCGCAGATCGAGTTGAAACTTGGCAACGTCGAGGTCGTCTGCGAGCGCGTCGAAACATGGCGCCCCGGCCGGCGGTATGAGATCGTGGTTTCGCGCGCGTTCTCGGATCTGGCGGAGTTCGTCAAGCTGGCGGGGCAGCACGTTGCGCCCGGCGGCCGGCTGGCGGCGATGAAGGGCATTTTCCCGCACGAGGAGATCGTGCAATTGCCGCAGGGCTGGCGCTTGCAGCAAGCGGTCGAGATCACGGTTCCCACGCTGCGTGCACAACGGCACCTGTTGTTGCTCGCTCCGGACTGAGCATGCCCAGAATTCTCGCCATCACCAACCAGAAGGGCGGCGTCGGCAAGACCACCACCGGGGTCAATCTTGCGGCGAGCCTGGCCGCGGCGCAGCGCCGCGTGCTGCTGGTGGATCTCGATCCCCAGGGCAATGCCACCATGGGCAGCGGCGTGGACAAGCGGCACCTGGCGGCCACGGTTTACCACGTGCTGCTCGGCACCCGCCGCATCACCGAGGTGCGGGTGCGCTCGGAGACCGGCGGCTACGACCTGGTGCCCGCGAATCGCGACCTGGCGGGCGCTGAGATCGAGCTGGTGGAGATGGAGCACCGCGAGACACAGTTGAAGGAAGCGCTGGCCGCAGTCGCATCCGAGTACGATTTCATCCTGATCGATTGTCCGCCGGCGCTGAATCTGTTGACGGTCAACGGGCTCACCGCCGCCCAGGCGGTGCTGATCCCGATGCAGTGCGAGTACTACGCGCTGGAGGGCTTGAGCGACCTCGTCCAGACCATCAAGAAAGTGCGCGCGCACCTCAATCCGGCGCTGGAGATCGAAGGGTTGCTGCGCACCATGTACGACCCGCGCAATATGCTGGCGCAGCAGGTGTCGGCGCAGTTGGTCGAGCACTTCGGCGACAAGGTCTACCGCACGGTGATTCCGCGCAACGTGCGGCTGGCGGAAGCGCCCAGCCACGGCGTGCCCGCGCTCAAGTTCGATCAGGCTTCCAAGGGCGCGCAGGCGTACCTCGCGCTGGCGGGTGAAATGCTGAATCGCGCCGGCGGATGAGGAGTGAAGCGATGGCGAAGATGAAGGGATTGGGACGGGGTCTGGATGCCCTGCTGGGCGCGCCTGACGAGCCGGCGACCAGCGGCGAGATGCTGACCATGCTCGCGATCGACGCGCTGCAGCCCGGACGCTATCAGCCGCGCACGCGCATGGACCCGCAAGCGCTCGCCGAACTCGCTGAGTCGATCAAGGCGCAGGGCCTGATGCAGCCGATACTCACGCGCCCGCTGGGCGCGGGCCGCTACGAAATCCTCGCTGGCGAGCGGCGCTGGCGCGCCGCGCGCATGGCGGGCCTCGCAGCCGTTCCGGTCCTGGTGCGGGACGTGCCCGACCGCAACGCGCTCGCCATCGCCTTGATCGAGAACCTGCAGCGTGAAGATCTCAACCCGCTCGAGGAAGCCGCGGGCGTCAAGCGCCTGATCGAGGAGTTCGCGATGACGCACGCGGAGGCCGCGGCAGCGGTTGGCCGCTCACGCGTGGCCATCACCAACGCGTTACGGCTGCTGGAGCTGGCGCCGCCGGTGCAAGAGTTGCTGCGCGAGGGAAAACTCGACATGGGACACGCGCGCGCGCTGCTCGCGCTGCCGGCATTGAAGCAGATCGAGCTCGCGCGCGAGGCGGTGGCGAGGGAGCTATCGGTGCGGCAGGTGGAAGCCCTGGTGGCGGGATTGACTAAGCGCGCGGCGCCCGGTGCGCGTGCCGTGATCGACCGCGACGTGGCGCGGCTGGAAGAAGAACTGAGCGGGCAGCTCGGCACCACGGTGAAAATACAGGCTGGAGCGAAGCCCGGCCGCGGCCGGCTGGTGATCCATTACTCGACCCTGGACCAGCTCGACGGTCTGCTGCGCAAGCTCAGATAAGGCAACGTAATCGTGGTCTTGCCGCACCGCAGCAAATTGACCCTCAAGCGGTCGAAGGCTATACTACGCGCGCTTTGCAGGGGGCGGAAAAGCCCACAGCCATGCTCCGCGACCTGAGCCAACCGATACGCACGGTCCTCCGGTGGCAGTTGGCGGCTACCGCCGCGTTGACGATCGGTGCCGGTATCTGGGCGGGCGCCCATGGCGCCCTTTCCGCGGCGCTTGGCGGATTGGTCAGCATTTTTTCTGGCTTGGTGGCAGCGGGCGTAGCCTCGCTGGGCAAGGCGGACTCCGCAGGGGGGGTTCTGCTGTTCGCGCTGGGAGCCGAAGCGGTCAAGATCGGCCTCATCGTCATTCTCCTGTGGCTCGTACTCGCGACGTACCAGGACGCCGTGGTGCTCGCGGTAATAGCAACGTTCACGGTCACGGTGCTGATTTTTGCAATGGCTTTTTTTGTTCGCGAAGCTTGAGGATAACGACACGTTTTTGCCATGGCCGCCGGTAAAGAGCTCACCCCGACCGATTACATCAGTCATCACCTGACGCACGGCGCTAAGCAACTCGGCGACGGCGGATTCTGGACGCTGTATTTCGACTCGCTCGCTGTGTCCATCCTGCTCGGAGTGATCGGCTTCGGCTTCCTGTCCTGGGTGGTGAAGGGCGCGACCGCTGGCGTGCCCGGCAAGCGCCAGGCGTTCGTCGAGTGGTTTTTCAGCTTCGTCGACGATCAGGTGAAGGGCATCTTCCATCACGGGGACCGCAACCAGTTCGTGGCGCCGATGGCGCTTACCGTTGGCGTGTGGGTGCTGCTGATGAATTCGATGGATTTCCTGCCGGTGGATATTCTCGCGCTGGGCACACATCACATCTCGGAGCACGGTTTCCGCATCGTTCCCACCGCGGACGTCAATACGACGTTCGCGCTGGCGCTTACGGTCTGGTTGCTGATGATTTACTTCTCGATCGCCGCCAAGGGCCTGGGCGGCTGGCTGCACGAGCTGTCCTGCACGCCGTTCGGACCGTGGCTGTTCCCCTTCAACCTGCTGTTCAACGCCATCGAGTATCTCTCCAAGCCGCTGTCTCACTCGCTGCGGCTCTACGGCAACATGTACGCGGGCGAAATCATTTTCCTGCTGCTGTGGATGTGGGCAGCGACCGGGCTGGTCGGGACGATATTCGGCTCCGTGCTGGCCCTGGCCTGGGCGATCTTTCACATCCTCATCGTCGGCCTGCAGGCGTACGTTTTCATGATGCTAACCATCGTTTATCTCTCGATGGCGCACGAGCATCACTAATCCTCCTTAACAATCTTTACGCAACGAAAGGGAAACCCCATGGAAAAACTTCAACTCATCGCGATGGTGCAGGCCTATACCGGCATCGGCATCGGCCTCATGATCGGCCTCGGGGCGCTGGGCGCCTGCGTCGGCGTCGGCATTATGTGCAGCCGCTTCCTGGAGGCCGCCGCGCGCCAGCCCGAGCTCACCAATTCGCTGCAGGCGAAGGTCTTCCTGCTGCTGGGCCTGATCGATGCGTCGTTCATCATCGGCGTCGGCCTCGCGCTGTGGTTCGCTACCGGCAACCCGCTGCTCGCGCCCCTGCGCTGACGGTTCCGGTTCCCGCCGGGGACAAATTCATGAATATCAATTTCACGCTCTTCGCGCAAGCCATTGTCTTCGCGGCCTTCATCTGGCTCACCAAGGTATTTATCTGGCCGCGCATGCTGCGCGTGATCGAGGAGCGGCAAAAGACGATCGCCGACGGGCTCGCCGCCGCCGAGCAGGGCAAGAAGTCGCTCGAGTTGTCGTCGCAGCAGGCGGGCAACGAGATCGCCGCCGCGCGTATCCGCGCCGCCGACATCGTCACCCAGGCCGAGAGGCGGGCAGCCCAGGCGATCGAAGAAGCCAAGAGCGCGGCCAAGCTGGAAGGCGATCGCGAAAAAGCCGCGGCCAAGGCCGACATCCAGCAGGCAGTGTCCCGAGCCCGCGAGCAATTGCGCGAACAGGTGGCCGTGCTGGCGGTTGCGGGCGCGGAGAAAATCCTGCGCCGCGAGGTGGACGCCAAAGCGCACGCCGACCTTCTTGACGGAATCAAGAAGCAGCTCTGATGGCCGAACCGAGCACCATCGCACGCCCCTACGCTGAAGCCGTGTTCAAGCTCGCGGACGCCCAGGGCAAACTCGCCGACTGGTCGGGGGCACTCGCCGACCTCTCCGCCGTGGCGGCGGACAAGCGCGTGCGCGCGGCGATAGCCGATCCTAATCTTCCCGATGCCAAGGCCGCCGGACTGGTGATTTCGATCCTCGCCGGCAAGCTCTCCGGCGATGCCGAGAATTTCGTGCGCGTGCTGGCAGAAAACGGCCGGCTGGGCGTGGTTACGGAGATCCGCACGCATTTCGAGGCACTGAAGAACGAGCGCGAAGGGATGGTCGAGGCCAATGTCTACACCGCTTTCGAGATGGATCCGGCCCAGCTCGCCGACCTGGTGGCGAGGCTGGAGAGGAAAACCGGCCGCAAAGTGAGGGCCCGTGTCAGCGTCGACCCATCCCTCATCGGCGGCGTCAAGATCGTGATTGGCGACAAGGTCATCGACGGTTCCGCGCGCGCGCAGCTGGGCGCGCTCGAGAACGCTTTGAAAGCTTAAGGAGAAGTCATGCAACTCAACCCATCCGAAATCTCGGAACTCATCAAAAGCCGGATCCAGAACATGGATGTCGGCGCGCAGATGCGCACGCAAGGCACCGTAGTGTCGGTGACCGACGGCATCTGCCGCATCCATGGCCTGTCGGACGTGATGCAGGGGGAGATGCTGGAGTTTCCGAAGAACACCTTCGGCCTGGCGCTCAACCTGGAACGCGACTCGGTCGGCTCGGTGATCCTGGGCGAATACGAGCACATCACCGAGGGCGACACGGTCAAGTGCACCGGTAAGATTCTCTCGGTGCCGATCGGCCCGGAGTTGCTCGGGCGCGTGGTCAATTCCCTCGGCGCGCCGATTGACGGCAAGGGCCCGATCAACGCCAAGCTTACCGACGGCATCGAGAAAGTCGCGCCGGGCGTGATCGCGCGGCAGTCGGTGTCGCAGCCGGTGCAGACCGGCCTGAAGGCGATCGACGCCATGGTGCCGATCGGCCGCGGCCAGCGCGAGCTGATCATCGGCGACCGCCAGACCGGC
The DNA here is from genome assembly GCA_964498105.1 of uncultured Streptomycetaceae bacterium. Taxonomy (GTDB): domain Bacteria; phylum Pseudomonadota; class Gammaproteobacteria; order Burkholderiales; family SG8-41; genus SG8-41. Next base: position 41,671 of record CAZCGD010000246.1, on the reverse strand, counting down.
AAGACCGCAGTGGCGGTGGACACCATCATCAATCAGAAGGGCAAGGACCTCTACTGCGTCTATGTCGCGATCGGGCAAAAGGCCTCGACGATCGCCAACGTGGTACGCAAGCTCGAAGAGCACGGCGCGATGGCTTATACCATCGTGGTGGCTGCTACGGCTTCCGAATCAGCGGCGATGCAGTTCATCGCGCCGTACTCCGGCTGCACCATGGGCGAATACTTCCGCGACCGCGGCCAGGACGCGCTCATCATTTACGACGATCTGACCAAACAGGCCTGGGCCTACCGGCAGGTATCGCTGCTGCTGCGCCGTCCGCCGGGCCGCGAGGCGTATCCAGGTGACGTGTTCTACCTGCACTCGCGGTTGCTCGAGCGCGCCGCGCGCGTCAACCCCGCGTACGTCGAGAAGTTCACCAAGGGCGCGGTCAAGGGCAAGACCGGGTCGCTCACCGCGCTGCCGGTGATCGAAACGCAGGCCGGTGACGTCACGGCCTTCGTGCCGACCAACGTGATCTCGATCACCGACGGCCAGATCTTTCTCGAAACCGACCTCTTCAACGCCGGCATCCGGCCTGCGATCAACGCCGGCATCTCGGTGTCGCGGGTAGGCGGTGCGGCGCAGACCAAGATCATGAAGCGTCGCGACACCGGCGGCGGCGTGCGTCTCGCGCTCGCTCAGTACCGCGAACTCGCGGCCTTCGCGCAGTTCGCCTCCGATCTCGACGAAGCCACGCGCAAGCAGCTCGAACTTGGCCGCATGGTCACCGAACTCATGAAGCAGCCGCAGTACCGCCCGCTGCAGGTGTGGGAGATGGCGGTGACGCTGTTCGCGGTCAACAATGGCTTCTTCAACGACGTCGACGTCAAGAAGGCGCTCGCTGCCGAGCGCTCGATGCGCGACTACATCAAGAGCAAGTACGCCGATCTCGTCAACCGCATGGAAGACAAGAAGGATCTCTCCGCCGACGACGAGAAGGCGCTCAAATCCGCGATCGAGGACTGGAAAAAGAACAGCAGCTATTAGACGTTAAACCCGGCGCACGCGTGGCGCCGGTTTAACTGCACGAATTCGAACGGACACTGCATGCCGTTCAATTCGCGCAAGGAAACAAGCGATGCCAGGCACTAAAGAAATCAGGGTGAAGATCAAGAGTGTGCAGAACACTCGGAAGATCACCAAGGCGATGGAGATGGTTGCCGCCTCGAAAATGCGCAAGGCGCAGGATCGCATGCGCCACGCGCGGCCCTACGGCGAGAAGATCCGCAACGTTGCCGCGCACATCAGCCACGCCAATCCGGAGTACCGGCATCCGTTCCTGGTGCACCGCGACTCGGTCAAGCGCGTCGGCCTGATCGTCATCACCACCGACAAGGGCCTGTGCGGGGCGCTGAACACCAACCTGCTGCGCATGGTGCTGAACCAGTACAAAGCGTGGCAGGCGGAAGGCGAGGAAGTCGACGTCTGCTGCATTGGCAACAAGGGCTTCGGCTTCATGCAGCGCCTGGGCGCGAACCTCGTCTCGCACGCGATCCAGCTCGGCGACCGCCCCCAGATGGACAAGCTGATCGGCGCCGTCAAGGTGATGCTGGACGGCTATACGAAGGACCGCTTCGACCGCCTGCTGATCGGCTATACCCGTTTCATCAACACCATGAAGCAGGAGCCGGTGATCGAGCAACTGCTGCCGCTCTCCGGCGAGCGCCTGGGCGCGCCCGAAACGGTCTGGGATTATATCTACGAGCCGGAAGCCAAGGCGGTGCTCGACCAGGTAATGACGCGCTACATCGAGGCGATCATCTTCCAGGCCGTGGCCGAGAACATGGCTTCCGAGCAGTCGGCGCGCATGGTGGCGATGAAGTCCGCCTCGGACAACGCGCGCGACCTGATCGACGAACTGACGCTGGTCTACAACAAGAATCGTCAGGCCGGCATTACCAAAGAGCTTTCTGAAATTGTGGGCGGCGCTGCCGCCATCTAGAGGAACGAACCATGGCACAAGCACAAGGCACCATCGTCCAGTGCGTAGGAGCGGTCACTGACATCGAATTTCCCCGTGACGGGATGCCGAAGATCTACGACGCGCTCAAGCTCGCCGACACGAGCGAGGGTGGGCTCGTCGAAAAAGGCCTGACCTTCGAAGTCGAGCAGCAATTGGGCGACGGCGTAGTGCGCTGCATCGCGCTGGGTTCCTCGGACGGCCTGCGCCGGGGCATGAAAGTGAACATTACCGGCGGGCCGATCTCGGTTCCCGTGGGCCTGGGCACGCTGGGCCGCATCATGGACGTGCTGGGCCGGCCGATCGACGACGGCGGGCCGATCAAATCCGACAAGCTGCGCTCGATCCACCAGGCGGCACCCAAGTTCGATGAGTTGTCGCCCTCGGTGGAGCTGCTCGAGACTGGCATCAAGGTGATCGATCTCATCTGTCCGTTCGCCAAGGGCGGCAAGATCGGCCTGTTCGGTGGCGCTGGCGTGGGCAAAACCGTGAACATGCTGGAACTGATCAACAACATCGCCACGCAGCACTCGGGCCTCTCGGTATTTGCCGGCGTCGGCGAGCGCACCCGCGAGGGCAACGACTTCTATCACGAAATGATCGAAGCCGAAGTGGTCAAACTCGACAACCTGCCCGAATCGAAGGTGGCGATGGTGTTTGGCCAGATGAACGAGCCGCCGGGCAACCGCCTGCGCGTGGCGCTGACCGGCCTCACCATGGCGGAATTCTTCCGCGACGAAGGCCGCGACATCCTGTTCTTTGTTGACAACATCTACCGCTTCACGCTCGCGGGAACCGAGGTGTCGGCGCTGCTCGGGCGCATGCCCTCGGCGGTGGGCTACCAGCCGACGCTCGCCGAGGAGATGGGCCGGCTGCAGGAGCGCATCACCTCGACCAAGACCGGCTCGATCACTTCCGTGCAGGCGATCTACGTGCCGGCCGACGACCTGACCGATCCCTCGCCCGCGACCACCTTCGGCCACCTCGACGCCACCGTCGTGCTGTCGCGCGACATCGCCTCGCTCGGCATCTATCCCGCGGTGGACCCGCTCGACTCGACGTCGCGCCAGGTGGACCCCAATACCATCGGCGAGGATCACTACAACACCACCCGCGCGGTGCAGGCGACGCTGCAACGCTACAAGGAACTGCGCGACATTATCGCGATCCTCGGCATGGACGAGCTGGCGCCCGAGGACAAGCTGGCGGTGTCCCGCGCGCGTAAGATCCAGCGCTTCCTGTCGCAGCCGTTCACCGTGGCGCAGAATTTCACCGGCACGCCGGGCAAGTATGTGTCGCTGAAGGACACCATCAAGGGCTTCAAGATGATCGTCAACGGCGAGTGCGATGCGCTGCCGGAGCAGGCGTTCTACATGGTCGGGCCGATCGAAGAAGCCTTCGAGAAGGCGAAGACCCTCCAGTAACCCGGACACCGGACGCCCCATGACCGCCGCCACCATGCACGTAGACGTCGTCAGCGCCGAGGAGTCGATCTTCTCCGGCGAGGCGGAGTTCGTCGTCCTGCCGGGTGAGGCGGGCGAGCTCGGCATTTACCCGCGCCACACGCCGCTCATCACGCGCATCAAGCCCGGCACAGTGGAAATTACGCCGGCCGGCGGCGGCGAGAAGCAGCTGATTTTCGTCGCCGGCGGCATCCTCGAGGTTCAGCCCAAGGTAATTACCGTGCTTGCCGACACCGCGATTCGCGGGCACGACCTCGACGAGGCCAAGGCCAACGAGGCGCTCAAGCGCGCCGAGGAAGCGCGGCGCACGGCGAAGGACAAGCAGGAGATCGCGGTGGTCGAAGGCGAACTGGCGATGCTCGCCGCACAGCTCGCCGCGATCCGGAAGCTGCGGAAGAAATAGTGGTAAAGCCGGACGCCGTTCGGCGCCGGTTTACCTCCGCGAGTTCGAACGGACGCCTTAGGGCACGGGAGCCGCGGCCCCCGAAACCTGGCGCTGTTCAACTCGCGGTGTAAGCTAAGGGCAGCACAGGCTGCCCTTTTCAATTATGGCGATAGAAATACCCGCCAGCGTCGACTTGCTGGTCATCGGCGGCGGCATCAACGGCGCTGGCATCGCCCGCGACGCCGCCGGGCGCGGGCTCTCCGTCCTGCTGGTGGAGAAAGACGACCTCGGCGCGCATACCAGCTCCGCCAGCAGCAAGCTGATCCACGGCGGGCTGCGCTACCTCGAGCAGTATGAATTCCGCCTGGTGGCGGAGGCGCTCGCCGAGCGCGAAGTGCTGCTGCGAATTGCGCCGCACCTGGTCAGCCCGGCGCGCTTCATCATGCCGCACGTGCCGGAACTGCGGCCGCGCTGGATGATCCGCATGGGACTATTCCTCTACGACCACCTCGGGCGCAGGACGCGGCTACCCGGTTCGCACGCGGTGCGGCTCGACCGCCCGCCCTACGCCTCCGGCCTCAAGCCGGAATTCCGGCACGGCTTCATCTATTCCGACTGCCGTGTGGACGACGCGCGGCTGGTGGTGGCGAATGCGCGGGACGCCGTGGCGCACGGTGCGAGGCTGCTGCCACGCACCGAGTGCATCGCCGCGAAACGCGAAGGCGATCGATGGAGTGCGCGGCTGCAGGACGCGGAAGGCGTGCGGGAAGTGGCCGCGCGGGCGATCGTCAATGCCGCGGGCCCGTGGGTGAAGGCGGTGCTCAACGAGCAGCTGCGCCAGCCGTCGCGTGACAACGTGCGCCTGGTGCGCGGCAGCCACATCGTGGTGCCCCGGCTCTACGACGGCGATCACGCCTTTATCCTGCAGAACGAGGACCGGCGTGTGGTGTTCATGATTCCGTTCGAGGAGCGCTATACCCTCATCGGCACCACCGACGTTCCGCACGCAGGTGACCCCTCCTGCCCCGAGGTGAGCGCGGCGGAGGCCGAGTACTTGTGCCGCGCTGCCAGCCGTTATCTCACGCGCCCGGTCACTCCGGCCGCTATCGTCTGGCGCTACGCCGGCGTGCGGCCGCTTTATGACGACGGCTCGGCTGACCCTTCGGCGGTAACGCGCGACTATGTATTGCGTCTCGACAGTGACCAGGGAGCCGCGCCGGTGTTGTCGGTATTTGGCGGGAAAATCACCACCTATCGGCGGCTCGCCGAGCATGCGCTCGAGAAACTGGCGCCCTGGTTCCCCGGCATGGGCCCGGCGTGGACCGCCGCCAGCGCCCTGCCCGGCGGCGACATCCCTGTAGGCGACATGGCGGGCTTCGCGCGGCAACTGGCGCAGCGTTATCCGCAGCTGCCGCAACGCTTGCTGCGGGGGCTGGCCCAGCGTCACGGCGCGCTGGCGTACGACGTGCTTGGTAACGCTGCTTCGGCGGCGGATCTCGGCGAGCATTTCGGCGCCGAACTTTACGCCCGGGAAGTGGACTATCTCCTGGCGCACGAGTGGGCACGCAGCACGGAGGATGTGCTATGGCGCCGCACCAAAGCCGGCCTGCAACTCACGCCGGGACAGCGCGAAGCCGTCGCGCGCCATCTGGTTCAGCACCTAAGTTGATGTTTGTGCGATAATTTCTCCATGCCTGCCGGACTCAATATCGTCATTCTCGCCGCCGGCCAGGGCAAGCGCATGCGCTCGCGCCTGCCGAAGGTTCTGCACCCGCTGGCCGGGCGGCCACTGCTCGCGCACGTGATCGCAACCGCGCGCGCGCTGAAGCCGGCCCGCATCTGCGTGGTCTATGGCCACGGCGGCGAGCAACTGCCGCAGGCGGTCACGGCCAACGATCTCACCTACGTCAAGCAGCAGCCCCAGCTCGGTACCGGGCACGCCCTCGCCCAGGCGCAGCCGCATCTTGGCAACGCGGGCCTGACGCTGGTGCTGTACGGCGATGTGCCGTTGATCGGGGAAGAAACGCTGGCCGCCATGATTGCGGGCGGCGGCGACCGCTTGACGCTGCTGACGGCCGAGCTCGATGACCCCGCGGGCTACGGCCGCATCGTGCGCAACCGCCGGGGCTCGATCACCGCCATCGTCGAGGACAAGGACGCGAGCGCGGAGCAGAAGAAGATTCGCGAGATCAATACCGGCATCATGGCGCTGCCCACCGCGCGCCTGAAGGACTGGACGTCCCGGTTGTCCAACCGCAATGCGCAGCGCGAGTACTATCTCACCGACATTGTGCCGTTGGCGCTCGCCGACCGGGTGGCGGTCGCGACCGTAAAGGCGCGCGCCACCTGGGAGATCCTGGGCGTGAACAGCAAGCTGGAGCTGGCGCAGCTCGAGCGCGTCTGCCAGCGGCAGCAAGCGACGCGGCTGATGGAGGGCGGGGTCACGCTTGCCGACCCGGCGCGGTTCGACGTGCGCGGCAACCTTATCTGCGGCGCCGAAGTGCAGATCGACGTGAACTGCCTATTCGAGGGTGACGTCCGGCTCGCCGACCAGGTCGTGATCGGAGCCAACTGCGTGTTGAGGAATACCGAGGTCGGCGCGGGCACGCGCATCGAGCCGTTTACCTATTTGGACGCAGCCACTATCGGCGCCAACTGCCGCATCGGGCCGTACGCGCGTTTCCGTCCGGGGGTCCGGCTGGCCGAAGAGGTTCACATCGGCAACTTCGTCGAGGTGAAACAATCCGACGTCGGCGCGCGCTCCAAGGCGAATCATCTCGCCTATATCGGTGACACCACTATTGGGCGCGACGTCAACATCGGCGCCGGCACCATCACCTGCAACTACGACGGCGCCCACAAGCACCGGACCGTGATCGAGGACGACGTGCATATCGGCTCCGACGTCCAACTGGTCGCGCCGGTCACGGTGGCGAAAGGGGTGACGGTAGGGGCCGGCACGACGGTATGGAAAGACACTTCACCGGGCGGCCTCGTGATCAACGAGAAGAGCCAGCAGCACCGGCCCGAGTGGAAGCGGCCCCAAAAGAAGACGAAGGGGGAAGGGTGAAGGGGGAAGGAGCAAGAAAATTGATGTCAATCCCGGGCGGGCGCGCACAACCGCGTCTATTGGTTTTCCCTCATCCCCCATCCCTCATCCCTCAATCCTGAATTTATGTGCGGCATAGTCTGTGCGGCGTCCACGCGCAACGTGGTGGACCTGCTGATCGAGGGCATCCGCAAGCTGGAGTACCGCGGCTACGACTCGACCGGGATCGCCTTCGTCAACCAGGACGGCAGGCTCGAGCGTCTGCGCTCGACCGGGCGCGTCGCCCACCTCGACGAACTCGTGCGCGGCAAGGGCGTGCAGGCGAGGACCGGCCTCACCCATACGCGCTGGGCGACGCACGGCGCGCCGACGGAAGCGAACGCGCATCCGCATTTCTCCTCGCGCGGCGACCTCGAAATCGGCGTCGTCCACAACGGCATAGTCGAGAACCACGAACCGATACGCACGCGCATGAAGGCTTCCGGTTACAGCTTTTCGTCGGAAACCGATACCGAGGTCATGGTGCACCACGTGCACTCCCTGGTTGCCGGCGGCCGGTCGCTCTACGAAGCCGTCAAGGCGGCGAGCCGCGAGTGGCAGGGCGCCTATGCCGTCGGCTTCATTTCCAGCCGGGAACCGCATACCGTGGTCGGCGCTCGCCAGGGCTCGCCGCTGCTGGTAGGCCTCGGCGATGGCGAGAACTTTCTCGCCTCCGACGCGAGCGCGCTGGTGCCGCGAACGCGCGACGTCATCTATCTCGAGGACGGCGACGTCGTCGAAGTGCGCCCGAACGGCATCACCATCTGCGGCGCGGACGGACAGCTCGCCCGGCGCGCGGTGAGCCGCAGCGAGCTCGCTGCGGACGCGGTCGAGCGCGGACCCTACGCGCACTACATGCAGAAGGAGATCTTCGAGCAGCCGGGCGCCGCCGCCAATACGCTCGAGATGGTGGCGAACGCTCAATCCCTTACACCCAACCTGTTCGGAGCCGGGGCGCAGGAACTCTTCGGCCGGACCCGCCAGCTCCTGGTGCTCGCCTGCGGCACCAGCCTGCACGCGGGACTGGTGGCGCGTTACTGGCTGGAAGCGATTGCCGGCCTGCCGGTGGCAGTTGAGATCGCCAGCGAATTCCGCTACCGCGAGCCGGTGCTGCAGCCCGGGACCCTGGTCGTCACGATCTCGCAGTCGGGCGAGACCGCGGACACGATCGCGGCGTTGAAGCATGCGCAGGCACGCGGACTCGGCGACACGCTCACGATCTGCAATGCGCCCGAATCATCCCTCATGCGGCAGTCGACGCTGCGTTTTCTGACGCGCGCCGGCCCCGAGATCGGGGTCGCCTCGACCAAGGCGTTTACCACCCAGCTTGCCGCATTGTTCGTTCTCACGCTGGTGCTCGCCAAACTGCGGCAGCGGTTGTCGCCCGAGCGCGAGGCGGCATTGATCGCGCAACTGCGCCATTTGCCGCGCGCGATGGAGTCCGTGCTGGCGGTGGAGCCGCAGGTGCGCGACTGGGCGCGGCGGTTCCAGGCGAAGCAGCACGCGCTGTTCCTTGGACGCGGCGTGCATTTCCCGATCGCGATGGAAGGCGCGTTGAAGCTCAAGGAAATCTCCTACATCCACGCTGAAGCCTACGCAGCCGGGGAACTCAAGCACGGTCCGCTCGCGCTGGTGGACGCGGACATGCCGGTGGTAGCAGTGGCCCCCAACGACCAACTGCTGGAGAAGCTGAAATCAAACCTCCAGGAAGTGCGCGCCCGCGGCGGGGAACTCTATGTGTTCGCGGATCGCGATGCCGGCGTGGCCGCGAGCGAGGGCGTGCACGTGATCCAGCTGGGTGACCACGCCGGGCCGCTGTCGCCCATCCTGCACGTGATCCCGCTGCAGTTGCTCGCCTATCACGTCGCGGTGCTGCGCGGCACGGACGTGGACAAACCCAGAAATCTCGCGAAATCGGTGACGGTGGAGTAGCTAGCCCCCGGTTCGCGTCCGGCGCGCGATGCGGATCAGCTCCTCCAGTATCTGGACCATCTCGGGGTAGCTGGAAGCCATGGAGGACGAGGTCAGGTAACGGCCGTCCACCACCACCGACGGGGTGCCTTGCAAAGAATAAGCCTCGGTCTGCCGCATGGCGTTCTCGACTCCGGCGTCAACCTCGGGAGAAGAGTAGGACTTGCGCCAGCGCTCGCGGTCTATGCCGTTGGCGGCCGCCCACCGCTCCATCACGTCGGGCTTGCTCATAGACAGCTCCTCGACGTGGTAGCTGAAATAAACCTTCTGATGCAGCCGCTCCACCTCGCCCAGCTGCTCGAGGGTGTAGTAGATACGCGCGTGCGGCGCCCAGCTGACCCTGAATACGGCGGGAACGCGGCGCAAGACGACGTCGGCGGGCTTGCGCTTCGCCCAGCTTTCCAGCGACGGCTGAAAATCATTGCAGTGCGGGCAGCCGTACAAGAAAAACTCGATGACCTCTATCTTGTCGCCCGTTTCGACCGGCTGCGGCGCGATCAGCCGGTATTCGATGTTCTGGCGGGCGCGGATGTCCTGCGCGTACGAAGTGCCCGCCAAACACGCGAGAGCGAGGAGTGCAAGGGCGGCGCGCACGACTGCTGCCTACTTCTTCGCGGCGCGCTCCTTGCGCGCCATGGCGATCACCTGATCAAGCACCTGGAAGTAGCGCTCGTAGCTGCCGGCCATGGCCGGTGTCGTAAGGTACTTGCCGTCCACCACCAGCGTCGGCGTGCTGGAAACGTCGTAATCGCGCGCCATCTCGATCGAGCGCATGCCGCGGCTTTTTACGCCGAAGGAATTGTAGGTATCCGTGAACTGCTTCTGGTCCACGCCCTGCTTGGCCACCCAGTCGAACAACACTTTCTGGTCGGCCAGCCGCACGCGCTGCTCGTGGATGGCGGCGAACACTTTGTAGTGCAGCTTGTCCAGCAGCCCCATCACGTCGAACGTGTGGTAGGCCCAAGTCAGCGGGATCCACGCGTTGTTGTCGAGTACCGCCGGCGCGCGCCGGAATTCGACATCCGCCGGCTTCTTCTTGAGCCAGTCCCTTAACGAGGGCTGCAGGCTGTTGCAGCCCCCGCAGCCGTAGTAGAAAAACTCGATGACTTCGACCTTCTTGCCGCTGTCGGTGGGCCGGGGCGGGTTGATCAGCTGATAGTCCTTGCCCGGCGCCAGCTGTGCCGAGGCGCCGGCGCTCAAGGTGAGCGCGAAAAAGCAAGCCGCAAGTCGCCCATACGATCCGAGTAGCTTCATTCCGTCTCCGTAAAAATGAACGATCAGGGCGCTATTCCCGCATCTTGATCAGTGCGGTCTCGACGCCGTTCTGCTTCAGAGTGTCACGCGTGCGGTTCAGTTCCTCGACGCTGGTGTAGGGCCCCACGCGCACGCGGTGCCACACGCCCTTGTCCGGCAGGGTCGTGGTCTGTATCGTGGCCTCGACGCCGAGCAGCGCCAGGCGCACCTTGAGGTTGTCCGCGTCCGGCGCATTCTGGAACGCTCCCGCCTGCAGGAAGAAGGTCTCTTTGGCCGCCGCCGGCTTTTTTTGCGTTTCCCGGCCCTGCTTGGCAGGGGTGGGCTCGTCGGCGCCCGGCAGTATCTTGTAGAAATCGAAGCGCGGCTTGCCCTCGGGCGCGCCGGCTTTCTTGTCCTCGCTCTTCGCCGGCGCCGGCTCGGTTTTCATGGGCGGGATGCGGGTGGCGAACGGATTGGGCATTTTATTGATGTACCAGGCGATACCCAGCGCGATGCCGAGTCCCAGCACCAGCCCGATCAGGATCCCGATCAGCAAGGAACTGCCGCTGCCACGCGGTTTCGAATCTTGCACCTTGTAGTCCTTTGACATGGGGGGCTATCTTACATTTTATCCGGCGCCGACACACCCAGCAGCGCGAGCCCGTTGCGCAACACCTGGCGCACCGCGGCGGCAAGCGCCAGCCGCGCGCGCTTCACCTTCTCGTCTTCCACCAGCAGGCGCGTGGCGTTGTAATAGCTGTGGAAGTCCGCCGCCAGCGCTCTCAGGTAGAACGCGATTGCGTGCGGTGACAGGTCGCGTGCGGCGCTCTCCACCACCTCCGGGTATTCCATCAGGCGGGAGAGCAGCGTGAGCTCCTGCTCCGACTCGAGCGCGGCCGTGTCGGCGACGGCGAGGCCGGCGGCGTCGCCACCCCATTGTTCGAGCAGGCTGCAGACCCGGGCATGGGCATACTGCACGTAATAGACGGGGTTGTCGTTGCTCTGCGATTTGGCAAGGTCGAGGTCGAAGTCGAGATGCTGGTCGCCTTTGCGCAGCACGTAGAAGAAGCGCGCTGCGTCGTTGCCGACCTCGCGTCGCAACTCGCGCAGCGTTACAAACTCGCCGGCACGCGTTGACATCGCGACTTTCTGTCCGCCGCGGTAGAGCACGGCGAACTGCACCAGCGCGATGGTGAGCTGCTCCGCGTTCAGGCCGAGCGCGGTCAGCGCGCCTTTCACCCGCTGAATGTAACCATGGTGGTCCGCCCCCCACACGTCGATTACGAGATCGAAACCACGCTTGAACTTGTCGAAGTGATAGGCGATGTCGGACGCAAAATAGGTGTGCTGACCGTTCTCGCGTAGTACCACGCGGTCCTTTTCGTCGCCGAAAGCGCTGGAACGGAACCATCGGGCGCCGCCTTGCGTGAAGACGTGGCCCCGTTCCTCGAGCAGGTTGATGGCCTGTTCGACCCGTCCCGAGTCGTACAGCGAACGCTCGGAGAACCAATGGTCGAAGGCGACGCCGAACTCCGCCAGATCCTCGCGGCAATCGGCAAGCTGCTCGTTCAGGGCAAAACCGTGCACTACCTCGTAATCGGCGCCGAGCGCAGATTTTGCGGCGGCAATCAGCGCGTCGAGCTTTGCCTCCTCGTCCGCGGCGGTTACGGCGGGGGCGTCGCGCTGGAGACGGGCCTGGTGCCGGTCACGCAGCCTGCGCGCCATGTCGCGCACGTACTCGCCCTGGTAGGCGTTGGCGGGAAACGCGACCGCGACGCCGCAGGCTTCCAGGTAGCGCAGCCAGGTCGAGAGTGCCAGGATGTCCATCTGCCGGCCGGCGTCGTTGACGTAGTACTCGCGGCTGACTTCGAAACCGGCCGCAGCGAGCACGTTGGCAAGGCTCGCCCCATACGCGGCGCCGCGCCCGTGGCCCACGTGCAACGGGCCGGTGGGATTGGCCGAGACGAACTCGACCTGGACCTTCTTGCGCCGGCCGAACTCGCTGGTCCCATAAGCCGCGCCGGTCGCGAGGACGCGGTTAACAAGCTGTTGCTTGAGCGAGCGCTTCAGGAACAGGTTGATGAAGCCCGCCCCGGCGATTTCGGCCTTCTCCAGGTACTGCGAAGCTGGCAGCGCCGCAACCAGCTGGGCCGCGATTTCGCGCGGCGGGCGCTTGAGAAGTTTCGCCAGTTGCAGCGCGACCGTGCACGCGTAATCGCCGTGCGCGGACTGCCGCGGCGTCTCCAGGACGATGCCGGGAGACGCGGGCAGAGCGGGCGCTACTTTCCGGATCGCTTCCTCGAACAGGCTCGAGAGGTGCGTTCTCAGATCGGGAGCAGCGGGGGCAGGCATCTAGGGGGGGTCGAAAAAGCGGCTTATTATAAGCGACCTCAGAACTCCAGCGGGTCGACGTCGAGCGACCAGCGGGCAGGTGTCGCGCGCGCCTGCACCAGGGCGGCGTGCCACGCGCCCAGAAAGTCGCGTAGCCGCTGCCGCGAGTCCGACTGCACCAGGAGTTGCGCGCGCTCGCGCCCGGCCCTTCGCGGCAGCGCCGCCGGCACCGGGTCGTAGAGGGTCACACCCGCGTCTATCGTCCTCGCCATGCGCGCGGCGCCGGCCAGATACTCGAGCGCGGTCGCGAGGCGCGGCGCCTCGGCCCGCAGCAGGGCCTGGTGGACGAATGGCGGGAAGCCGGCCTGCCGGCGCTCGGTGAGCGCGGCTTCGGCGTAGGCACGGTAGTCCTGCTGCCGCAGCGCCGCGTACAGCGGGTGGTGCGGGAATTCGGTCTGGATCAGCACTTCGCCCTGAGTGCCGCCGCGGCCGGCGCGGCCGGCGACTTGCGTGAGCAGGGCAAACAGCCGCTCGCCCGCGCGGAAATCGCTGCTGTAGAGTTGGCTGTCGGCGTTGAGGACGCCAACCAGGTTGAGATGCGGGAAATCATGGCCCTTGGCCAGGATCTGGGTGCCGACCAGAATATCGATGTCCCGCTCCTGGATGCGCTTGCGCATGCCGGCCCAGGCGCGACGCCGGCGCGTGGAATCGCGGTCAATGCGCAGGATGCGCGCCCCCGGCAGCTGCCGCACCAACGCCTCCTCCACGCGCTGCGTGCCGTGTCCGACCGGCGCCAGATCAGGGTTGCCGCAGTCGGGGCAGGCAATGGGAGGAAGGGCAACGTGGCCGCAATGGTGGCAGTGCAGGCGGCGCTCGGGCAGGTGCAGCACCAGCTGCGCCGAGCAGCGATGGCAGCCTGAGAGCCAGCCGCAGGATCGACACATCAGGACCGGCGCATAACCCCGGCGATTGATAAACACCAGCGCCTGTTCGTTGCCCGCGACGCGCTCGCGCAAGGCAGTCAACAGGCGCCCCGACAGCCCGTCGGCGAGTGGGTCGCCGCGGGTGTCGATGCAGGTGATGCGCGGCGGGGGGGCGCCGATGCGACTCGACAGGATGAGCTGCGCGTAACGCCCGCTGGCCGCGTTGTGAAAGGTCTCGAGCGCGGGGGTGGCCGAGCCCAGCACCACCGGCACGCCGCGCTGCCGGGCCCGCACCACGGCCAGATCGCGCGCCGAGTAGCGGAAACCTTCGCCCTGCTTGAACGAGCTGTCCTGTTCCTCATCCACCACGATCAGGCCGAGGTCCGGCAGCGGGGCGAACACCGCGAGCCGCGTGCCGAGCACGATGCGGGCGCGGCCGTCGCGGGCCGCCCGCCAGTGCTCCAGGCGCTCCGTTTCAGAAAGGCCGCTGTGCAGTGTGACGGTGCGGGTACGCGGAAAACGGCACTCGACCAGCGCTTCCAGCTGTGGCGTGAGCGCAATTTCGGGTACCAGCAGCAGCGCCTGCCGGCCCGCCGCGAGCGCCGCACCGATAGCGTGCAGGTAAACCTCGGTCTTGCCGCTGCCGGTGACCCCGAGCAGGAGAAACGGCCGGAAGCTGCCAAGCTCGGCGCAGATCTCGGACACGGCCCGCGCCTGTTCAGCGTTGAGCTCGGGGGCGGGCGTGGCGGCCGGCAACAGCGATTCGCCTGCCGCCATTTCCCGGGCCTGAATCCAGCCGCGGGCGACGAACTGCTGGAGCAGCAGCTGCGCCCTGGGAAACCGGGTTCTCGCCTCGGCGTGTCCCAACGCTCCCTGCCGCAGGCGTTCCAGCAGGCGGCGCTGTACATGAGCGCGCGGCGGCAGCGCAGCGATCTCGAGCGCCATCCCGGCAGCGGTGAGGAGATAGGTTCCGCGCTCGCGCGGCGTCGGCGGATCGGCGAAACGACGCAGGCGCGTCGGCAGCGCGCTCATCACCACCGCCCCCAGGGGGTGGCGGTAGTAGTCGGCGGCGAAGCGCATCAGTTGCAGGTCCTCGTCCACGAGCGGCGGCAAGTCGCGCAGCACGCGCAGCGCGGTTTTCAGGCGCGCGGCAGGGACTTCACTGGAATGGGTAACCTCGATGATGATGCCGACCGCCTGTTTTTTTCCGAAGGGCACCAGCACGCGGCGGCCGGTGTCGGCAGCGGTGGCGTCGGGCGCGCTGTAATCGAACAGCGTGGCAACCGGAACGTCGAGAGCAACGCGCAGGATGCTCATGCTGGCGCAACCTTGTGCCATTCAGGAAGCCGATGCGGCTCAAACATGCTGAAGCCGCTTCTGCGTATCGTCGCCAGCCGTTGTATCAAAAACAGATTTTTGTCTTATCAACACGGGGTTGTGGATAACTATGTTGATAGAGCCGCCGCCCAAGGGGCAGACGCGCGCGCCATCCGGTGTCAGGGGAAACATTAAAGTACCTTATAAATCAACTACTTCCTGATGTTTCCGAGGGCGCTCCCGGCACTCCCACGCCCGCGCCACAGCCGCCGTGGCGATGTGCATAAGTCCGCCGGCCACTGCCCGTAAAGCCACGACTGGCGCGGGTTTTCAGTGATAGGCCGGGCTCAATTCGTGCACCGCGTTCACCACCACGCCCACGTTTTCCACGGGAGTGAACTGGGAAATGCCGTGACCCAAATTGAAAACGTGACCGGAACCGCGACCGTAGGCCGACAGTGCCGCCGCCACGCCCTCGCGAACCGCGGCCGGACCTTCGAGCAGCACCGCGGGATCGAGATTTCCCTGCACGGCGACACGCTCGCCGACGCGCTGCCGCGCTGCGCCGAGATCCACCGTCCAGTCCACGCTGACGGCATCGCAGCCGCTCGCTGCGATCGCTTCGAGCCACGCGCCGCCGCCCTTGGTGAAGAGGATGCTCGGCACGCGCTCGCCGTCGCGCTCGCGTTTCAGTTCCGCTACCACCCGCTGCATGTAGGGTAGCGAAAACTCGTGAAATCCGGCCGTCGTCAGCATCCCGCCCCAGGTGTCGAACAGCATCAGTGCCTGGGCGCCCGCCTCGATCTGCGCGTTGAGGTAAGCGCTTACTGCGCGACAGTTGACCTCCAGTATGTGATGCAACAGGTCCGGGCGGTCGCGCAACATGCTCTTCACGGTGCTGAAGTCCTCGCTGCCGCGCCCTTCAATCATGTAGCAGGCGAGGGTGAACGGACTACCCGAAAACCCGATCAGCGGCACGCTGCCCGCCAGCGCCCGGCGCACTTCGCTCACGGTATCCATGACGTAGCGCAGCGGGCCGCCCGGGTCGGGCACCGTCAGGCTGCGGATGTCACGTTCCTCACGCAGCGGCCGCTCGAAGCGCGGTCCCTCGCCCTCGGTGAACGCGAGCCCCAGACCCATCGCGTCGGGGATGGTAAGGATGTCGGAGAACACAATGGCGGCATCGAGCGCAAAGCGCGCGAGCGGTTGCAACGTCACTTCGGTCGCCAGGGCGGGGTTCTTGGCGAGCGCGAGAAAACTGCCGGCGCGCGCGCGCGTTGCGTTGTACTCGGGCAGGTAGCGGCCGGCCTGGCGCATGAGCCAGACCGGTGTGCGGGGTGTCGGCTGCCTGAGCAGCGCCCGGATCAGCGTGTCATTCTTGAGTCGTGTCATTAACCGCAGAGACGCAAAGGCGCAGAGGAAAAACGAATCATATAGTTCTCTGCGTCTCAGCGCCTCCGCGGTGAAGAATTCAGCGCGGCAGCTCGGAAGACCCCATAAGGAACTCGTCCACCGCGCGCGCGCACTGGCGTCCCTCGCGGATCGCCCACACCACGAGCGACTGCCCGCGGCGCACGTCGCCAGCGGCGTATACCTTAGGCGCCGACGTGGCGTAACAGCCATTCCCGTCGGTGGTTGCCCTGGCGTTGCCGCGCGCGTCCCTCTCCACGCCGAACGCGTCCAGCATGGACTGGACCGGGGAGACGAAGCCCATTGCGAGTAGCACGAGATCGGCCGGTAACGTGAACTCGGAGCCCGGCACCTCGCTCATCTTGCCGTCCTGCCACTGGAGGCGGATGGCCCTGAGCCCCTTCACCTTGCCGCCTTCGCCAATGAACGCCTTGGTGGCAATCGACCAGTCGCGATTGACGCCTTCCTCGTGCGAGGACGAGGTGCGCAGTCGCGTCGGCCAGTACGGCCAGACCGGGTTGCGCTCCACGTCGGGCGGCATCGGCAGCAGTTCGAATTGGGTAACGGACTTCGCGCCATGGCGGTTGGATGTGCCCACGCAGTCGGAGCCGGTGTCGCCGCCGCCGATGATCACCACGTGCTTGTCGGTCGCCCACAGGTCGGGCACGCCGGCGTCGCCCGCGACGCGTTTGTTCTGCAGCGGCAGGAACTCCATCGCGAAATGCACGCCATCGAGCTCGCGCCCCGGGACCGGCAGATCGCGCGGCTGCTCCGCGCCGCCGGCAAGCACCACCGCGCCGAACTCGGCGAGCAGTTTTCCCGGCGCGAGCGTCCCCGTCGCCCAGTCGGGCACGCCCTTGCCGGGGCGCTGGTTGCCGACGCAGACGCCGGTGCGGAACGATACGCCCTCAGCGGCCATCTGCTCCATGCGCCGGTCGATGTGCGATTTCTCCATCTTGAAATCGGGGATGCCGTAGCGCAGCAGCCCGCCGATGCGGTCGTTCTTCTCGAACACGACGACTTCGTGACCGGCGCGCGCGAGCTGCTGCGCGCAGGCCAGCCCCGCGGGACCGGAGCCCACCACCGCCACCTTCTTGGCGGTCTTGCGCGCGGCCGGCCGCGGCTTGACCCAGCCCTCCGTCCACGCCTTGTCGATGATTGCGTGCTCGATCGACTTGATGCCGACCGCGTCCTCGTTGATGCGCAGCACGCACGCTTCCTCGCACGGCGCCGGGCAGATGCGACCGGTGAACTCCGGGAAGTTGTTGGTCGAGTGCAGCGTCTCGATCGCGGCCCTCCAGTCCTGCCGGTAGACGAGGTCGTTCCAGTCGGGAATGATGTTGTTGACCGGGCAGCCGCTCATGCAGAACGGGATGCCGCAATCCATGCAACGCGCGCCCTGGATCTTCGCCTGCTCGTCGGTCAGGGGCGGGATGAATTCGCGAAAGTGCCGTTTGCGCCGTTCTTTCGCCTCGTAGGTCTCCTCGACCCGCTCGTGCTCGAGAAATCCGGTGACTTTTCCCATGCTGTATTTCAGCGCGCCGGGCGGCGCGGCTTATGCCGCCTGGCGGCGCTGCTTGGCGGCGAGCTCGCCCAACGCGCGCCGGTACTCGTTCGGGAAGATCTTGACGAATTTCGGCCGGAACTCGCCCCAACGCTCGAGCACGCGCTTCGCCTGCGCGCTGCCGGTATATCGCACATGGTTCTCGATCAGCCGCTTCACGATCGCTTCGTCGGCCACGCCGCCGTGCCACAGCTCGCGCGCGAGCTTCGTCTCCTGCTCGGCTTCGGCGTGCAGGGGCTCCAACGCCACCATCGAAGTGTTGCAGCGCTTGACGAACTCGCCATCGGCGTCGAGCACGTACGCGATGCCACCCGACATGCCGGCGGCGAAATTGCGGCCTGTAATTCCCAGCACTACCACGCTGCCGCCGGTCATGTATTCGCAGCCGTGGTCGCCGACGCCCTCGACCACCGCCTGGGCGCCCGAATTCCTCACCGCGAAACGCTCCCCGGCAACGCCCCGGAAGTACGCTTCGCCAGCGATCGCGCCATAGAGCACGACGTTGCCGGTGATGATGTTCTCGGTCGGTTCGCCGCGGAACTTGGGCGAGGGCTGCACGGAAATCCTCCCGCCCGACAGCCCCTTGCCGCAGTAGTCGTTAGTGTCCCCGATCAGATCGAGCGTGACACCCCGCGCGAGGAACGCGCCGAAGCTCTGGCCGGCGGAGCCCGCGAAGCGGATATGGATCGTGTCGTCCGGCAGCCCCTCGTGCCCGTAACGCTTGGCGATCTCCCACGACAGCATGGTGCCGACCGTGCGATTGATGTTGCGGATCGGCGTCTCGATGGTGACCTTCTCGCGGCGCTCGAGCGCGGGTCGTGCCAGCTCGATCAGCCGGTTGTCGAGCGCCTTTTCCAGCCCGTGCTCCTGCTTCTCGCTGTGGTAACGCGCAACTTCAGCCGGCATTTGCGGCACGGCGAAGATCTTCGAGAAGTCGAGGCCCTTCGCCTTCCAGTGCTCGATGCCCTTCTTCGTGTCGAGGAGATCGGCGCGCCCGATGAGGTCGTTGAACCTGCGGACGCCGAGTTTCGCCATCAGCTCCCGCGCTTCCTTGGCGACGAAGAAGAAGTAATTGACGACGTGCTCGGGCTTGCCCTCGAACTTCCTGCGCAGCACCGGGTCCTGGGTGGCGACGCCGACCGGGCAGGTATTGAGGTGGCACTTCCGCATCATGATGCAGCCCTCGACGACCAGCGGCGCGGTGGAGAAGCCGAACTCATCCGCTCCGAGCAGCGCGCCGATCACCACGTCGCGGCCGGTCTTCATCTGGCCGTCCACCTGGACCGCGATCCGTCCGCGCAGGCGGTTCAGCACCAGCGTCTGCTGCGTCTCAGCGAGTCCGAGCTCCCACGGCGTGCCGGCGTGCATGATGGAGGACCAGGGCGAAGCGCCGGTGCCGCCGTCGTGGCCCGAGATCGTCAAGTGGTCCGACTTGGCCTTGGACACGCCTGCGGCCACCGTGCCGACCCCGACCTCGGAGACGAGCTTGACGCTCACTGCCGCCTTGGGGTTCGCATTCTTGAGATCGTGGATCAGTTGCGCGATGTCCTCGATCGAGTAGATGTCATGGTGCGGCGGCGGAGAAATCAACTCGACGCCGGGCGTCGCATAGCGGATTTCCGCGATGTATTCCGAAACCTTGCGTCCGGGCAACTGTCCGCCCTCGCCCGGCTTCGCGCCCTGCGCAATCTTGATCTGCATCATCTCGGCGGAGGCCAGGTACTCAGCGGTGACGCCGAAGCGGCCGGAGGCGACTTGCTTGATCTTGGACTTGAGCGAATCGCCCTCCCGAAGCGGGATGTCGACTTCCACGCGCTCGCGGCCGAGGCGCGACATCAGCGTCTCTCCAGCCGCTACTATTGCGTAGCGTTTTTGGTCCTCGCCGCCCTCGCCGGTGTTGCTCTTGCCGCCGATGCGATTCATGGCGACGGCGAGCGTGGTGTGCGCCTCGGTCGAGATCGAGCCCAGCGACATCGCGCCGGTCGAAAACCGCTTGACGATCTCGGTGGCGGGCTCGACTTCCTCGATCGGGACCGGTGTGCACTGGTTGAACTTGAACTCGAACAGCCCGCGCAACGTCAGGTGGCGCTGCGACTGGTCGTTGATGATTGCCGCGTATTCCTGGTACGTCGCATAGGAATTCTGCCGGGCCGAGTGCTGCAGCTTGGCAATGGCGTCGGGGGTCCACAGGTGCTCCTCGCCGCGCACGCGCCAGGCGTACTCGCCACCGGCATCGAGCGCGCCCTTGAGCACGGGATCAGCCTCGTCGAACGCCGCGCGGTGGATGCGGATCGCCTCTTCCGCCACCTCGAATACGCCGATGCCGCCGATGTTCGACGCGGTGCCGGTGAAATACCGGTCGACGAGCGCCCGCGACAGCCCCACGGCCTCGAAGATCTGCGCACCGGTGTACGACATGTAGGTCGAGATGCCCATCTTGGACATCACCTTCTTCAGCCCCTTGCCGGTCGCCTTGACGTAGTTCTTGATTGCCTTCCTGCCATCCACGCCCGTCCCGAATTCGCCGCGTCCGGCGAGATCGAGCAGCGTCTCAAGAGCGAGGTGCGGGTGCACCGCCTCGGCCCCATAGCCGCCGAGCAGGGCGAAGTGATGCACCTCCCGCGCTGAGCCGGTCTCGACGACGAGCCCCGTGCTGGTGCGCAGACCCTTGTTGACGAGGTGCTGGTGAATCGCCGATAGAGCGAGCAGCGCCGGGATCGCGACCAGGTCGCGCTCGATTCTGCGGTCTGAAATAATGAGAACGGAGAAACCCGCGCGCACCGCGTCCTCGGCCTGCGCGCACAGGGAGGCGAGGCGCGCCTCGATCGCCTCCTTGCCCCAGGCGAGAGGGTAGGTGGTGTCGATTTCAAATGACTTGAATTTGCCATCGGTATAGCGGTCGATGTGCCGGATCTTCTCCATTTCGAAGAAATCGAGCACCGGCTGGCTGATCTCCAGCCGCAGCGGCGGGTTCATCTCGTCGATGCCGAGGAGGTTCGGCTTCGGCCCGATGAAGGACACCAGCGACGTCACCAGCTCCTCGCGAATGGGATCGATCGCCGGGTTCGTGACTTGCGCGAAGAGCTGCTGGAAATAGTGATATAAAGTCTTGTTTTTACTGGATAAAATCGCTAGGGCGGCATCGTTGCCCATGGAGCCGACCGGTTCCTCACCGGCCTGCGCCATCGGCGCGAGCTGGAACTTGATGTCCTCCTGCGTGTAGCCGAACGCCTGCTGCCGGTCGAGCAGCGGCACCTGAGATTTCAGCGGTGCTGTCTTCTCGGTCTCGACTTCATCGAGCTTGACGCGGATCCTCTCGATCCACTCGGCGTACGGCCTGGCCGAGGCAAGAGTATCTTTCAACTCCTTGTCGTCGATGATGCGGCCCTTCTCGAGATCCACCAGGAACATCTTGCCGGGCTGCAGGCGCCACTTCTTGACGATCTTCTCCTCCGGCACCGGCAGACAGCCGCACTCGGAGCCCATGATGACGAGGTCGTCGCTGGTCACGATGTAGCGCGACGGGCGCAGGCCATTGCGGTCGAGCGTGGCCCCGATCTGGCGCCCGTCGGTGAAGGCGATGGAGGCCGGGCCGTCCCACGGCTCCATCATCGCCGCGTGGTACTCGTAGAAGGCGCGGCGGGCGGGATCCATCAAGGTGTGGTTCTCCCACGCCTCGGGGATCATCATCATCATGGCGTGGGCGACGGAGTAGCCGCCCATCACCAGCAATTCCAGCGCGTTGTCGAACGACGCCGAATCGGATTGTCCGTCGTAGATCAGCGGCCAGATTTTCTCCAGGTCGCGCCCGAGGATGGGCGAGGAGATCGCCCCCTGCCGCGCGCGGATCCAGTTGACGTTGCCGCGCACGGTGTTGATCTCGCCGTTGTGGCAGATCAGGCGAAACGGATGCGCCAGGTCCCAGCTCGGGAAGGTGTTGGTCGAGAAACGTTGATGCACCAGGCACAGCGCCGACTCGACGCGCGGGTCCTTGAGGTCCAGATAGTACTCGCCCACCTGGTGCGCGAGCAGCATTCCCTTGTAGATCAGCGTGCGCGCCGACATCGACGGCACGTAGAACTGCTTGCCGTGTGCGAGCTGCAGCGCCCGGATGGCGTGGCCTGCGCTCTTCCTGATGATGTAGAGCTTGCGTTCCAGCGCGTCGGTGACGGTAACGCCGCGGCCGCGGCCGATGAACACCTGGCGGATCACCGGTTCGACGTTCTGCGCCGGCTTGGCGAGGTCCGAGTTGTCGACTGGCACGTCGCGCCAGCCGAGCAGCACCTGGTGTTCGTCCTTCACCGCGCGTTCGATTTCGTACTCGCACGCCAGGCGCGAAGCGGGGTCGCGCGGCAGGAACACGATGCCGACGCCGTACTGGCCGAGCGGCGGCAGCTTCACGCCACGCCTGGCCATCTCCTCGCGGAGGAATTTGTCGGGGATCTGGATCAGGCAGCCGGCGCCGTCGGAGAGCTTCGGATCCCAGCCTACTGCGCCGCGGTGCGTGAGGTTCTTGAGGACCGTCAGGCCCTGCTCGACGATGGCATGGCTTTTCTTGCCCTTGATATGGGCGACAAAGCCGACGCCGCACGCGTCGTGCTCATGCTGTGGGTCGTATAACCCCTGTGCCGATGGCAATCCTGGCTGATCCACTCGCCTATTCCCAACGAACGCTGCAATTCAGTCGCCTGATGCCCGCCATATTGCACCGCAGCAAGCGTGCTGCAAAAAGAAGGAACGAGGAGGGAAGTGTACTGGCATCAGCCACTTACAGCAACAAAAACTTCGGACCTGAAGCGGTCGGGGTCAGGTTTCCTCGATCGTGAACAGGCGACGGTGCTCGAGGATGGCGTAGCGGTCGGTCATGCCGGCGATGTAGTCGGCAATGGCGCGCTGGGTGTCGTCCTGCGCGCGTGCCTGGAATTCCGGAGGCAGCAGCCGCGGATCGGAGACGAATGCCCCGAACAAATCGGTCACCACGCGCCGCGCCTTGGTGCTCATGCGGACCACGCGGTAATGACGGTAGAGGTGATCCCGCAGGAAGGTTTTCAGCTCCTGGCTCTCCTCCCGGACGCGCGGGCTGAAGGAAATGAGCGGCGGGGCGAGGCGCGCCTCCTCGATCGTGGCCGGGCCATGGCGGCGGATACTGTCCGCGCTGGCGCGGACCAGGTCCGTCACCAGGGTATCGATCATGCGCCGCACCGTTTCGTGCACGAGGCGCCGTCCGGTCAGCCTGGGGTGCTGGCGCAGCACCGCCTTCGTGTGCCGGGCGACGATACGTACCTGGGCAAATTGTTCGAGGACCAGCAGTCCCGAGCGCAGCCCGTCATCGACGTCGTGGTTGTTGTATGCGATCTCGTCGGCCAGGTTGGCGAGCTGGGCTTCCAGCGATGGACGCCGCCGCTTGATAAAGCGCTCCCCGATGTCGCCCAGGGCGCGCGCGTTGCGGACAGAGCAGTGCTTGAGTATCCCTTCGCGTGCCTCGAAGGTGAGGTTGAGTCCGTCAAACGCGGCGTAACGCTGCTCGAGAATGTCCACCACGCGCAGACTCTGGAGATTGTGCTCGAACCCGCCGTAGGGTTTCATGCAGGCGTGGAGCGCGTCCTGCCCGGCATGGCCGAACGGCGTGTGGCCAAGGTCATGCGCCAGCGCGATCGCTTCGACGAGGTCTTCGTTCAGCCCCAGGCTGCGGGCGACCGAGCGCGAGATCTGCGCGACCTCCAGGCTGTGGGTGAGGCGGGTGCGGAACAGGTCGCCCTCGTGGTTGATGAAGACCTGGGTCTTGTACTCCAGTCGGCGGAAGGCGGTGGAATGGATGATGCGGTCGCGATCGCGCTGGAATTCACTGCGGCCGCGCGGCGGCGGCTCGCGATGGCGGCGGCCGTGGGAGCGTTCCGGACGCGCTGCATAATCGGCAAGCTCACGCTCGGGCATGCAGCGCGCCCGTAGAGAGCAAGTCCGCCAGAGCTTCGCGCGGGACCCGATCGGTGACGAACGCCTCGCCAATGCGCCGCAGAAGCACGAAGCGGATACGGCCGTCCGCCACTTTCTTGTCGTGGCCCATCAGCTCGAGATAGCGCTCCAGGCCGAACCCCGGCGGATCGAGCGGCAGGCCGGCGGTCTTAAGGAGGGCACTGACGCGCCCCACCTCCTCGGCTGCTACCAGGCCAAGCCGCTGTGCCAGCTTGGTCGCCAGCAGCATGCCGGCGCCGACCGCCTCGCCGTGCAGCCACGTCCCATAGCCGGTACCGGCTTCGATGGCGTGGCCGAAGGTATGGCCGAAGTTGAGCAGCGCGCGCGGCCCACTTTCCCGCTCGTCGGTGGCGACGACCTCCGCCTTGTTGATGCAGCAGCGCTCGATCGCGTAGGCGAGGGCCTCGGCCTCGCGCCTGACGAGCCGCGGCATATTGACCTCGAGCCACTCGAAGAATGGCCGGTCGCGGATCAACCCGTACTTGACCACTTCCGCCAGCCCGGCCGCCAGCTCGCGGGGCGGTAGCGTGGCCAGCGTGTCGGTATCGGCGACTACGGCGAGCGGCTGGTAGAACGCGCCGACCAGGTTCTTGCCGAGCGGGTGGTTGATCCCGGTCTTGCCGCCGACGGAGGAGTCGACCTGCGCGAGCAGTGTCGTCGGCACCTGGATATAGGGCACGCCGCGCAGGTAGATCGCCGCGGCGAAACCCGCGAGATCGCCGACGACCCCGCCCCCCAGCGCAATCAAGGCGGTTCCGCGCTCGATGCGGTGCTCGAGGAGCGCGTCGAAGATGCGGTTGAGCGTTTCCCAGTTCTTGTACGACTCGCCGTCCGGGAGGGTAACGGCGACCACGCGCACGCCGCACGCCTCCAGGGCGCGCTGGAATGGCACGAGGTAGAGGGGCGCGATGGTGGAGTTGGTGATGATGACCGCCCTTTTCTGCGGCAGCCTCTCCACGATCAACTCGGAGCGGGCGAGCAGGCCGGCGCCGATATGGATCGGGTAGCTGCGCTCGGCCAAAGCCACGGTCAGGGTTTGCATGGGTTTCGTTCGGTTGCTTCCGGTCAGCCGGTGCGCAACGACGCTGTTTCCTGCTGGCCGGACAAATGCTGGAGCAGCTGCTGCTCCAGCCGGTGCGCCAGGTTCCCCACGCTCTGGAGGCCGGTATCGACGATGATATCAGCGACCTCGCGGTAGAGCGGGTCGCGCTCGGCGAATAACTGCTCGAGCTTGGCCCGGGGGTCGGCGGTGTTCAGCAACGGACGCTTCTTGTCGTGGCGGGTGCGGCTCCACAATTCCGGCGCGGCCGCCCGCAGGTATACCACTACGCCGTTATCGGCCAGCAGCCTGCAGTTGTCGGCGGACAGCACGGCGCCGCCGCCGGTGGCGAGCACGATGTTGCTGCGGGCGGTCAGTTCCGCCAGCATCTTTGCTTCGCGCGCGCGGAAGCCAGCCTCACCCTCGATCTCGAAGATGACCTGGATCTTGACCCCGGTCGCGCGCTCGATTTCCTGGTCGCAGTCGTGAAAGTCCTTGCCGAGGCGCCTGGCAAGAAGCTTCCCCACCGAGGTCTTGCCCGCGCCCATCAAGCCCACCAGGAAGATATTGCCGGGAATAAGCCCGTGCCGCGCCGCCGTTTTCTGCCCGCTGCCGCCCATGGGGCGATTCTAGCAGCCTGTCGGACTTGGCATCATGAACGGTCAATGTGAACGCATGGGCAGTCGTGCTTGGATATTGCCGGGCCGACAGGCTGTAATGAAGTATTTATTGACCCCCGGACCCGTCATTCAGGTTGACTGAAGCCCGTCAGTGCCTATCCTTCAAGTTGGCGGAACGGCCGGACGGACAAAAAAAGGCGGCCGCGGCCGCCCTTTTTGCGGTAGACGCCCCGCCTATGGACGCAGCGTCAGGCCGTCCTTCAGTACGCGCGGCGTGATAAAAATCAGCAGCTCGCTGCGGTTGTCGACTTTCAGGTTCTGCTTGAACAGCCAGCCGACGAACGGCAGGTCGCCCAGCACCGGCACTTTGTTGGTGGTGCTGCTCTCGGTCTGGGTGTAAATGCCACCGATCACCACGGTGCCGCCGTTTTCCACCAGCACCTCGGTCACGATTTGCTTGGTGTCGATGGACGGCCCGGCGAGCGTGTTCTGGCCCACGCTGTCCTTGTGCACGTTCAGGTTCATGATGACGTTATCGTCGGGGGTGATCTGCGGCTTCACCTTGAGCGACAACGTCGCCTTCTTGAAGGACACGCTGGTGGCGCCGCTCGAGGTCGCCGCTTGGTACGGGATTTCCGTGCCCTGCTCGATGCTGGCCTCAACCTGGTCGGCAGTGATCACTCGCGGACTCGATATGATCTTGCCCTTGCCGTCCGCCTGCAGCGCGGTGATCTCGAGGTTGAGGAACTTCGCGCTGCCTTCCTTGAACAGCGACAGCGAGAAAGCACCCGGCTGGGCGCCGCCCAGCCCCGGCACTGGCAGATTCACCGACAGCGAGTCGGTGAATGGCGGCAAGACCGCTTGGCCGGTGTGGAAGGCGGGATCGCTCAACTGGCCGCCGGCCAGCCCCCGCACCGCGGTGCCGCCGGTGGTGCCCAACTTGCCGCCCGTACCCGTCATATCGTGATAGCCCAGCCGCACGCCCAGGTTACGACCGAAGTTGTCGCTGGCCTCGACGATGCGCGACTCGATCATCACCTGCCGCACCGGCACGTCGATCTTGCGGATCAACTTGCGCACTTCCTCCAGCCGCGTCGGCGTGTCCTGCACGAAGATCGTATTGGTGCGCGCATCGACCACGGCGCTGCCGCGCTTGGACAGCACCCGCTGCTGCGGGTCAGCCAGCAGTTTCTGCAGGTCGGGCCCTTTCTGGTAGTTCAACTGGAAACTCTCGGTGCGTGTCGGCTCGAGGTCCGTGATCTGCTGCTGGGCTTCAAGCGCCAGCTTCTCGCGGGTCGCCAGCTCGTCGCGCGGCGCGATCCACACCACGTTGCCAGTCTTGCGCAAGTCGAGGCCCTTGCTCTGGAGAATGAGGTCGAGAGCCTGGTCCCACGGCACGTCCTTCAGCCGCAGCGTAAGGTTGCCGCCCACCGTATCGCTGGTGATGATGTTGAGCCCGGTGAAGTCCGCGATGACCTGCAGCACGGCCCGCACTTCCACGTTCTGGAAATTGAGCGAGAGCTTCTCGCCGGTGTAGCCGCCGCCGCGCGCAATGCGCTGGTCCTCGACCTGCTGCTTCACTTCGACAATGAAGCGGTTATCAGTCTGGTAGGCGGTATGCTCCCAGGTCCCGCGCGGCTCAATCACGATCCGCGTGTTATTGCCCTGCGGCTGGGCATCGATGGTCTGCACCACCGTGCCGAAGTCAGACACGTCGAGGCGCCGCTGCAGATTCTTGGGCAGCGCAGTGTTGATGAAATCAATGACGATGGCCTTGCCCTGCAGCTTGAGGTCGATGCCGACGGCGCTGTCCGAAAGATCGACCACGACGCGCCCTTCCCCGGCGTTGCCGCGGCGGAAGTCGATGTCGCGCAGCGCGTGGCGCTGGTCGCCCGGCCGCACCTCGGCGAAATGGGTGATCGCGCCGGCGGGGCTGGCGATGGCGGCGGCGCCCTGCAGCGTGATCAGCAGTAACCGCCCGTCGATCTGCGTGTCGTAACCAGTGGCGCGGGCGAGGTTGAGCACCAGCCGCGTGCGCTCGCCCGCCTGCACTACGTTGATGCTGCGCAGGTCGCCTTCAGTCACTTCCTGATTGCTGCGCCCGAGCGCGCTGGTGGTATTGGGAAAATCGAAGGCGATGCGCGGCGGATTGTTCACGGTGAATCCGGCGGGCGGGCTAACCGGCGCCTGCTTCATCGTCACCCTGATGATCACTTTACCGGCGGCGGCAGGCGAAACGTCGACCGCCTCGATGCTGTTCGCCTGGGCGTAGGCGGCAACGCTGGCGGCGCTGAGCAGCAACGTCAGCACGCCGTGGAAAAGCGATGAGAGAAAGCGCATCTGGAGCCTCATTTTTTTGTCTCCTGTTCATCCTGCAACAGCAGTGTTCGTTCCTCTTCCTTCCACTCGCTGCCGCTGTCCTGAACCAGTTCCTTCAATACGACCGTGGATTCGGTGATGCCGATGATGCGTCCGAAATTCTGCCCCATGAAGTCCCCCGCCTTGACCCGGTACAGATTGTTGTCCGGGGTCTTGATCAGGGCGAAGACGTCCTTCTTCTGCGACAGCGTTCCGACCATCTTGAGGTTTTCCAGCGGGAAAGCCTCGAGCGGTCCCTTGCGATGATTCGCCGGCGGCTGGGGGCCCGACCCCGTAGGAGCGCCCTTGGGCGCCTGGATCTTGCGCGGCGTGAACGGATCGAGAAGATCGAACGCCGCGTACTCGAACGGTTCGTACGGTTTGACTTCCGGCAGCGGTGGAATGCGGCCGCGCGGCATGTTGTCCGAATCCTTGACGAACTGCCGCAGATCCGAGTGCTGCTCGCCGCTGCACGAAGCCAGCGCGATGCAGGAGGCGGCGATGAGGACGGCAGCGCGCTTCATTTCTTGCCCTTCTTGGCAGCAGTGGCGACGCGTCTCTGCTGCGCCAGCTCCTCGTCGTCCAGGTAGCGGAAAGTCTTGGCGGTCGCGTCCAGCGCCAGCCCGCCGCCCTTGCCGGCCGCGCCGAGCGCGATGTTCTCCAGCGTGACGATGCGGGATAGCTTGCCGATGTCGCTCGCGAAGGCGCCGATATCGTGATAGTTGCCGCTGACCTTGATCGTGATCGGCAGCTCCGCATAGAAATCGCGTCGCGTTTCCTGGGCCGCGGGCTTGAACAACTCGAACTGCAGGCCGCGCCCGAGGCCGGCCTGGTTGATGTCGATCAGCAGCGCGTCCATTTCGGACTTACCCGGCAATTGCTTCAGCAGCGCACCGAACTGCTTCTCGATGTCTTCCAGCTGCTTCTGGTAGGCCGGGAGATTGATCGCCTCGCTTTTCTTCGTGAGAAAGGTCTTGCGCAGTCCCTCCTCCTTCAGCTTCTCCTGGTCGATTTGCTCGATCTGGTCTTTCCAGTCGAACCAGTAGCCGGCGAAAATGATCAGCACCAGAGTGATGAACAACACCCCCAGCTTGGGAAGAATGGGCCAGCTGCCGATCTTCTTCGGATCCAGCCGCCGCAGGTCGTTAAGCGTCATGGCCATGTGCCATCATCCCTTCGCCGCTGGCCGCGCAGCCTTCTTGGCGTCGTCCTCGACCCTGGCGCGCGTGATGTTGATGTCCATGAGGAACTCGTTGAGGCGCTGCCCGCTCAGCGTCACCGCCTTGATCTCCACCAGCCCGGGGTTCTCCAACTGCGGCGACGATTCGAGGTTGCGCATCAGGGTCGACACCCGCGCCTGGGACTGCGTGAAACCGTTGATCGTTACGCGGGGACCGGCCTGCTTGATGGACTTGAGGTAGACGCCGTCGGGCAACTGCCGCACCAGTTGGTCGAGCAGGTGGACCACCTCCGCGCGGTTCCCCTGCAGGGTTTCCACCACCCGCTTGCGCGCTAGCAGCGCCGCAGTCTGGTCTTTCAGCTTCTGGATCTCCGCGATCTGCTTGTCCAGCTTGACGATCTCATCCTGCAGATACTTGTTGCGGCTCATTTGCAGCTCGTGCTGTTCGTCGAGATAGGTGTGCACGACGAACCACACCACCGCGCCGATGACGATTGCGCCACCTAACAGAATGAAAAATTGCTGCTGCTGCTGTTTGCGCCGGATCTCGCGATGCGGCAGCAGATTGATGCGGATCATCGGTCGAACCTCCGCATGGCCAAGCCGCACGCCACCATGAGGGAGGGCGCATCTTGCGTCAGGGTTTTCGCACGGATTCTCGAGGACAGAGCCATGTTGACGAACGGATTGGCGACGATCGTGTTCACCTGCACGCGCTTGCTGACCGCCTCGTCCGAGCCCGGGATTCCGCCGCAGCCGCCGGAGAGCACGATGTGGTTGATCTGGCTGTGCTGCGTGGAGGTGAAGAAAAACTGCAGAGCGCGCGCAACCTCGAGACCCATCATGTCGAGGAACGGCTGCAACACGTCGGACTCGTAGTTGTCAGGCAGGCCGCCGGCGCGCTTGGCGGCTTCGGCTTCCTCCAGCGACAGGCCGAACTTGTTCTGGATCTCCTGCGTCAGCTGGTTGCCGCCGAACGGTTGCTCGCGCATGTAGATCGACTGTTCGTTGCGCAGCACGCTGACTGCCATGATGCTGGCGCCGATGTCCACGATGGCGATGTTCTGGTCTTTGCCGTTGTCGGGGAACTGGCCCGCGATCAGTTCAAAAGCGGTCTGCGCGGCGAAGACGTCCACGTCCATTACCGTCGCCTTGAGCCCGGCCGACTCGGCAACCGCCACCCGATCGATGATCTTTTCTTTGCGCGAGGCGGCGATCAGCACTTCGACGTCCTCAACGCTGTTGGGCGCCGGTCCCAGCACCTGGAAGTCGAGATTGACTTCGTCGAGAGCGAAGGGAATGTATTGATTCGCCTCGGTTTCCACCTGCAGCTCGAGGTCTTCCTCGGTCTGGCCTGCCGGCACGAGGATCTTCTTGCTGATCACGGCAGCATTGGGCAGCGCCAGCGCGAGGTTCTTGATGCTGCTGCCGAGCCGCTTGTGGCAGCGCTTGAGGGTATCGCTCACGGCGTCGAGGTTGTTGATATTGCCCTCGACCACCGAGTCCTTGGGCATCGGCTCAATGGCATAGCGCTCGACACGATACATGCCACGCCCGCTCTCGGCGATTTCCACCATCTTAATCGCCGAGGAACTGATATCGGTACCGATCAAGGGCGGCATCTTGGCCTTGAACAGGTCCCCGATCCTATCGAGATTAAGACTGAATTTCCCTTTAAGCATAAGTTTGTGGGAGACAATCCAATAGTTTACTTTAAATGCTAGCAACTACTATTTTGGTTGTAAAGCATTTTGTGTCTTTTTTGATTGAGCGGGAACCCTGCCTATAATAATGGGGGACTAAATATAGCTTACTCCACGGCGAGTTGCTGTGGCGGGCGCCTGGCAATGGACGCCAATGGATCTTTAGTGCCCGGATCCTGTTGTAATATTGCAACACACCCTGTTTAGCGCCCCTAGTTTCATGTCGAATCGATGGTGGACATTTCCC
Organism: uncultured Streptomycetaceae bacterium; assembly: GCA_964498105.1. GTDB lineage: Bacteria > Pseudomonadota > Gammaproteobacteria > Burkholderiales > SG8-41 > SG8-41. The sequence goes on along the minus strand of CAZCGD010000246.1, from coordinate 10,867 downwards.
CTGGTGCTGCTGCTCTCGATCGCGGCGGTGACCGGGATGCTGGCTGCCTTTGCCGCCGCCATCATCTATCCGTCGCTGCCTTCCCTCGAAGTGCTCACCGACTACCAGCCGAAGATACCGCTGCGCGTCTATAGCGCCGACGGCAAGCTGATCGGCGAGTTCGGAGAGGAACGCCGCGCGGTGGTGAGAATACAGGATGTTCCCCAGCCGATGATTTACGCCATTGTGGCGGCGGAGGACGAGCGTTTCTATCAGCACAGTGGCGTGGATTACATCGGCGTCGCGCGCGCCGCGCTGTCGAACTTCGTCTCCGGCGAAGTGCGTCAGGGCGCCTCCACCATTACCATGCAGGTAGCTCGTAACTTCTTCTTAACAAAGGAGAAAACACTTACCAGAAAATTCAACGAGGTGCTGTTGGCGTTCAAGATCGAGTCCAACCTCCCAAAGGACCAGATCCTCGAGCTCTACATCAACCAGATCTATCTGGGCCAGCGGGCGTACGGTTTCGCCGCCGCCTCCCAGATCTATTTTGGCAAGCGCCTGCCCGAGTTGACGCTCGCCGAGATCGCCTTGCTCGCGGGCCTGCCCAAGGCGCCCTCCCGGTACAACCCGGTGGCCAATCCCAAGCGCGCCAAGCAGCGGCAGCAGTACGTGCTGCGCCGCATGCGCGAGCTGCAACTCCTGTCGGATGAAGAGTTCAACGCCGCAACCGCGCAGCCGATCGTGGTAAAGAGGGAGGTGAACGAATTCCCGGTGCATGCCGAGCATTTTGCCGAGATGGTGCGCCAGGCGCTCTACGAACGCTATCAGGAAGAGACCTACACCCGGGGACTGCGCGTTTATACGACTCTGCTGACCGCACACCAGGAGGTGGCATACGAGGCGTTGCGCTGGGGGGTGCAGGAATATGATCGGCGCCACGGCTATCGCGGCCCCGAAAAGTACGCGGAGCTGAGCGACCCGTTCACCGAAGAGACCCTGGAAGACGCGCTGCAGGATACAGCCGACAGCGATGGCATACACGCGGCTGTGGTGACCGAGGCGAGCAGCCGCTTGGTACGGGCCTACCGCAAGGGCGGGGAATGGCTCGAGATCCGCGATGATGGACTCAAGTTCGCGGCACGTTCGCTCGGCGAAAAAGCGAGTCCCGGCCAGCGCATCCGCCGTGGCGCAATCATCCGCGTGCAACAGGGCGAGAAGAACCGCTGGCACATTACCCAGCTGCCGTTGGTCGAAGCCTCACTCGTGTCGATGGATCCGCGCGACGGGGCGATACGCGCGCTGGTGGGAGGCTTCGACTTTGGCCGCAGTCAATTCAATCACGTGACGCAGGCGCTGCGGCAGGCGGGATCAAGCTTCAAGCCCTTCGTCTATTCCGCGTCCCTGGAGAAGGGATTTACCGTGGCCACCGTCATCAACGATGCGCCGCTTACGTTCACTGCCGCACAGACCGGGTCGGAGCCGTGGGAACCGAGGAACTTCGACGGCCAGTTCGAAGGACCGATGCGCCTGCGCACGGCGCTCGCCAAATCCAAGAACCTGATATCGGTGCGCATCCTGCAGGCGATCTCGCCGCAGTACGCGCAGGATTACATCGCGCGCTTCGGCTTCGATCCCAAACTGCATCCGCCGTACCTCACCATGGCGCTGGGTGCAGGCAACGTGACGCCGCTGCAGTCGGTCGCGGCCTATGCCGTGTTCGCCAACGGCGGTTATCGCGTGGCGCCGTACTTCATCGAGCGCGTGGAGGATGCCCGCGGCAATGTGCTGACGGCGGCGAAGCCGGCGACCGCGGGAGCGGGAGCGGAACGCGTCATCGATGAACGCAACGCTTTCATCATGACCAGCATCATGCGCGATACCATGCGTACCGGCACCGCCGCGCGGGTGATGAAGCTCGGTCGCGCCGATCTTGCCGGCAAAACGGGCACCACCAATGAATTCGTGGATGCGTGGTTCTGCGGTTATAACTCCGAACTGGTGGCGGTGGCGTGGATCGGTTTCGGCACGCCGCAGACGCTCGGGCGCAACGAGACCGGTTCGCAGGCGGCGCTGCCGATCTGGATGGGCTACATGGGGACGGTGCTGAAGAACGTTCCGGAGCAGCCACTCGCGCAACCGAATGGCGTGGTCGCGATGCGCATCAACCCGGATACCGGGCTGCGCGTTGCCGACACACAAGCAGGCGTTGTCGATTATTTCTACCAGGAATTCCTGCCGCCCGAGCACGAGACCCTGATCGGCGGCGTGACCGGCGGCGACCGCCCGCGGGAAGAAGTGCGCAACCAGCTATTCTGAACGGACCATGCCCAGAGACGGCGTCCGCAACGACCGCCGCTGCCAGATCGCCCATCTCGCGGCGCGGCTGATGGCCGAGGACGGCATCGAGGATTACGCGCTTGCCAAGCGCAAGGCGGCGCGCCAGGCGGGGACGCCGGACACGCGCGAGTTGCCGACCAACGATGAGATCGACAATGCGTTGCGGGCGTATCAGCGGCTCTATCACCAGCAGGAGCACCGCGAACGGCTGCGCGAGTTGCGCGAGACGGCGCTGCGGGCAATGCGAGCGCTCTCCCGCTTCAATCCGCATCTGACGGGATCGGTGCTGAGCGGCAACGCCGGCAGGTATGCCGACATCAATCTGCAGCTTTTCACGGACGACGCCAAGGCGGTGGAGCTCTACCTGATCGACCGGGGAATCCCGTACCAAGCGGCGCAGAGCCGGATGCACGCCGGTGGGGAATCGCTCACGGTGCCGGTTTACAACCTGAGCGATGGCGGCGCCGATATCGAGATCGCCGTGCTCTCGATGCGCGAGTTGCGCGGACCGCTCAGGGCCCGCGCCGAAGGCAAGGCCATCGCACGCGCCAAACTGGAGGCGGTGGAAGCGCTGCTTGCTGAACCCTGATCAGTCGCCCGCTTTCAGCCAGCCGGCGACATCGAGCGCGTAGTACGTAAGGATGCCGTCCGCGCCCGCGCGCTTGAATGCGGTGAGAATTTCCATCACGCACGGGCGCTCGTCCAGCCACCCGCGTGCGGCCGCGGCCTTGAGCATCGCGTACTCGCCGCTCACCTGGTAGACGTAGGTGGGCGCCCTGAATTCATCCTTCACGCGCCGCACGATGTCCAGATACGGCAGTCCCGGCTTGATCATGACCATGTCAGCGCCTTCCTCGAGGTCGAGCGCGACTTCCCACAGCGCCTCGTCGCTGTTGGCGTAGTCCATCTGGTAGGTGTGCTTGGTGCCGCGCCCGAGACTTTTCGCCGAGCCCACCGCATCGCGGAACGGTCCGTAAAAACCGGAAGCGTACTTGGCCGAATAGGCAAGGATCCGGGTGTGGATGAACTTGCCGCGGTCGAGCGCCGCGCGGATTGCGCCGACGCGCCCGTCCATCATGTCCGAGGGGGCGACCACGTCGACGCCGGCCTGCGCGCACACCAGCGCCTGCTTTTCCAGCGCCAGAATGGTTTCATCGTTCAGGACATGGCCGCTGCGATCGATCAGGCCGTCCTGACCGTGCGTGGTGTAAGGATCAAGGGCGACGTCGGTAATAACGCCCAATTCAGGAAACCGCTTCTTCAGCGCCGCCACTGCCCGTGGCACCAGCCCCTTGGGGTTGGTCGCTTCCCGGCCGTCGGCGGTCTTGAGCTCCCTTGCAATCAACGGGAAAACCGCGATTGCCGGAACCCCGAGCTTAACGCATTGTTCGACGTGTTTGAGCAGCCGGTCGATGGTATAGCGGCGCACGCCCGGCATGGACGCTACCGGCTCGGTCCGGTTGCGGCCTTCGATCACGAACAGTGGATAAATAAGATCGTCCGTGGACAGCCGGTGCTCGCGCCGCAGCCGGCGCGAGAACTCGTCGCGGCGCAGCCGGCGCATGCGTCGCCGTGGAAAGCTGCCATAGGGCTGCATGCACAACCTCTTGAAGAAAGGGAACTATTGTTCGCTGCTCGAGGCAGGGGAACTCTGGCGCATTATAGACGTCGTATACCATAGACGACGATGTTGGATCGTCTCCCGCTTCTCCTCCCTGAGCGGGCGCCTTAATCCTGATTAAGGCTTTTGCCCCCGGTTTTACTCCCCTTTAACCGGGGGTTTTTTATGTCTGGTTTGGCTGCGACGCCGGCCGCGGAAGCGGGTGGTGGACGGTGCCGGCAAGAGGCGTGGCAAGCAGCCAGAACTTCTCCTAGGTTATTGTTATCGCGCCTGAAACTGGCGCGCGCGCAGGCGCTTACTGTAGAATACGCGGTCCCCCACGATAACTCGCAGCAAGCAAAGGATTCCGGATGAATATCCGCTGGCTGATGGCGCTGATTGCTGGCTCCCTTGGCCTCTCGGCAGCGCTGGTCCAGGGCGTTCCCGCTGCCGATCTGGCCAAGGCCCAGCAAACCGCTACCCGCGTCTGCGCAGCCTGCCATGGCACGGACGGCAACAGCACGCTTGCCGCAAATCCCGTGCTCGCCGGCCAGCACGCCGACTACACCCTGAAACAACTCACCAACTTCAGGCCCGGGGACGGCAAGCCAGCGGAGCGGCCCAATGCAGTGATGGCGGGCATGGTGGCTACGCTGTCCGTGGACGATCTGCGCGACCTCGCTTCCTATTTCGAGACGCAGAAGCCCGCGCCGCGGATGGCGCGCGATTCGGATCTCGTCAAGCTCGGGCAGGCCATTTACCGGGGCGGCATCCTGTTGAAGAGCGTGGCGGCCTGCAGCGCTTGCCACGGCCCGAACGGTTCCGGCATACCCTCGCAATTTCCGCGCCTGGCGGGACAGTTTGCCGATTACACCGCGGCACAACTGCGGGCGTTCCGCTCCGGCGAGCGCGCGAATGATCCCAATCGCATGATGCGCACGGTGGCCGACAAGCTCTCCGACCGGGAGATCGCGGCGGTCGCCGAGTACATCTCCGGCCTGCGCTAGAAATTTGTCGGCCGTAGTGCCGAACTATTCCTGGCACAAGCTCGCCCGCACGAAGAAGGAAGTAACAGGCGGCGAGTGAAATTATTGGCCGGGCCAGCCCTTGAAAATTTTCCTCGCGGCGCCGATGGTCCGCTCGATCTCCGCGGGGCCGTGCGCGCTGGAAACAAATCCCGCCTCGTAAGCCGACGGCGCGAGGTAGATGCCCTCCGCGAGCATGGCATGAAAGAAGCGGTTGAAAGCTTCCTTGTCGCATTGCATGACCTCGGCGTAGCCGGTGGGCGGGGTTTCGCGGAAGTAGAGGCCGAACATGCCGCCGACGTTCTGCGCCGAAAAGGGGACCTCGTATTCCTGTCCCGCGCGCGCGAGGCCTTCGCATAGCATGCGCGTGGCGGCGCCAAGGCGGTCGAAGAACCCCGGCGCCTGGATGAGCTTGAGCGTTGCCAAACCCGCGGCAACGGCTACCGGGTTGCCGGACAGCGTGCCCGCCTGGTAGACCGGGCCGAGCGGCGCGATATTTTGCATGATGTCGCGGCGTCCGCCGAAGGCGCCGACCGGCAGGCCACCGCCGATCACCTTGCCCAGCGTGGTGAGGTCCGGCTGGATCCCGTAGAGGGCCTGCGCCCCCCCGAGCGCGACTCGAAAGCCGGTCATCACCTCGTCGAAGATCAACACCGTGCCGTGCCGGGTGCACAGCTTGCGCAACAACTCGAGGAAGCTCAGGCGCGGAGCGACCAGATTCATATTGCCGGCGACCGGTTCCACGATAACGGCGGCAATCCCGTCCGCGTCGTTGGCGAAGGCGCGCTCCAGCGCGATCTCATCGTTGTACTCCAGCACCATGGTATGGGCGGCGGTCTCCTCCGGCACGCCCGCGGAGGAGGGCTGTCCGAAGGTCAGCGCCCCCGAGCCCGCTTTCACCAGCAGCGCATCGGCGTGGCCGTGATAGCCGCCTTCGAACTTGATAATCCGGTCGCGACGGGTGTAGCCGCGGGCGAGCCGGATCGCGCTCATGGTCGCCTCGGTCCCTGAGCTCACCAGTCGCACCTGCTGGAGTGAGGGTAGCAGCCGGCACAGCAGTTCGGCCATCTCGACCTCCTGCTCGGTGGGCGCCCCGAAGGACAGTCCGCGCTCGGCCGCCTGCTGCACCGCTTTCACAACCTCAGGATGGGCGTGTCCTACGATGAGCGGCCCCCACGAGCCGACATAGTCGATGTAGGCACGGCCGTCCGCATCCCACACCTGCGCCCCCTTGCCGCGCTGGATGAACGGCGGCGTGCCGCCCACCGAGCGGAAAGCGCGCACCGGCGAGTTGACGCCCGCGGGAATGGTGATCTGTGCGCGTTGGAACAGCTTCTGGCTGCGCTTCATGTCGTTCGCTGAACCATGCGGGTCGGTTACGGATGAACGGAGTGCGGTTCGCGCCGTGGAAACAACGCGCTGAAGCCGCGCGCCGCGAGCTTGACGTCGGCCGCACCAAACAACGCGGAGATCACTGCAACGCCGTCGGCGCCAGCGGCGACCAGTTGCGGCGCATGGTCGAGCGTGATACCGCCGATTGCCACCACTGGCACCGACAACCGCTGCTTGGCTTCCCCCAGCAAGCCGAGCGGCGTGCGTGCCGTGCTCGGCTTGATGGCGGAGGGGAAAAATCCGCCGAAGGCAACGTAATCCACGCCCGCCTTTTGGGCGTCCAGCGCGTTGTCCAGGCGGCGGTAACAAGAGGCGCCGAGGATCTTGCCGTCACCCAGTCTGCCGCGCGCTTCCGCGAGCGAGCCGTCGTCGCAGCCGAGGTGCAGGCCATGGGCGTCCAGGGCGAGCGCGAGATCGAGGTGATCGTTGATGATGAGCGGGACCTGATACTCCCGGCACAACGCGAGCAGGGCACGCCCCTGTGTCAGCCGCAATGCCGCATTCGCGGTCTTGTTGCGGTATTGCAGCAGGCGCGCGCCGCCGGCCAGCGCCGCTTCGACCTTGGCTAGCAGCGCGGGCGTGTCGGCAATGTCGGGCGTGACCGCGTACAGGCCGGAGATGCGGCTCTTCACTGCTTACGCCTCTTCGCTGCCGCTACCGGCCGGCTCGTCCTCGCGCGCCCAGAACAGGCGATCGGGTATGTGCTGTCCCATGCCGGGTCGGAACGCCGCCTTGAGCGTCTGCCAGGTGTACTCCTGAGCGTCCTTGACCGCGTCGCTCACCTCCAGTCCGTTGGCAATGGTGGCGGCGATGGCCGACGCCAGCGTGCATCCCGAACCGTGGTAGGTGCCGGGCAGCCGTTGCCAGCTGTCGCTGCGGACGGCCCCGCTCTGGCCGTACAGCGTGTTCACGACCTGGACGGTGTTCTCGTGGGTGCCGGTGACCAGCACGTATTCGCAGCCGCTGACAATGATGCGGCGCGCGCATTCGGCGAGATCGGGGCCCTCTCCTGCTTCGTTCTCCTCGGCTGCCAGGCGCCGCGCTTCCAGGCTGTTGGGCGTCAGTAGAGTGGTCTGCGGAATGAGCAGTTCTTTCAACGCCACCACCATCTCCTCGGTGACCAGCTCGTCGCCGCGTCCCGAGGCGAGCACCGGGTCGAGCACCAGCGGCACCTCCGGATAATCTGACACCACTTCCGCAATCGCGGCGATCTGCTCGAGGCTGCCGAGCAGACCGATCTTGAATGCGGCGACCGGCATGTCCTCCAGCACGCAGCGCGCCTGGTCGGCGACCCATTCCGCGTCGATCGCGCTGATGTCATCGACGCCGGTGGTGTCCTGGATGGTGATGGCCGTCACCACTGACAGCGGATGACAGCCCATGCTCGTGAGCGTCATGATGTCGGCCTGCAGCCCGGCGCCGCCGCTTGGATCAGTGGCGGCGAACACCAGGACGATGGGCGGGAGATCGGGCATGCGCGGGAGATCGGGGACCCGCGGATTGGTCGCGGGAAGGCGATTCGTTAGAATTGGAGCCTATCTTACAACGGATTGCTGCATGACCACGGCCGACACCAAGGATTACAAGACCTGCATGTGCCTGATCTGCGGCTTCATCTACGACGAGGCAGCAGGATTGCCGGACGAGGGCATTGCGCCCGGCACCCGCTGGGAAGATGTGCCGCCCAACTGGACCTGCCCGGAATGCGGCGCGCGCAAGGAGGACTTCGAGATGGTGGAAATCTAGAGTTTTGAGTGTTGAGTTTTGAGTGTTGAGTTATCCTAAACGCCCCGGCGACTGGCTGTAAACTCACCACTCAAAACTCAACACTCAACACTGAGCGTATGCGCATACTACACACCATGATCCGCGTCGGGGACCTGCAGCGCGCGCTCGATTTCTATACCCAGGTGCTGGGCATGCGGCTTCTGCGCAAGACCGACTATCCGGGCGGGCGCTTCACCAACGCTTTCGTCGGCTACGACGAAGAGTCGAAGACGGCGGTGCTGGAGCTCACCCACAACTGGGATACGAAATCCTACGACCTCGGCAGCGGCTACGGCCATGTAGCGATCGAGGTTGTGGATGCCTACCAGTCATGCGAGGAAGTGAGGAAGCGCGGTGGCAGGGTCACGCGCGAAGCCGGCCCGATGAAGCACGGCACCACCGTGATCGCCTTCGTCGAGGATCCCGACGGCTACAAGATCGAGTTGGTGCAGCGCAGGATTTAGTCAGGCCCGGGCCCGACTAAATCTTCAATCGAAACCGCCACGGGAAGGGCGGAAAAATTTTCCCCGCAAGGTTACAGGTAGCGTTCCCTCTGGCAAGGGTGGTATGGCGCGGTACTAATCCTGAGTGTTTTTTCTAAGGAATTCGTCCGCCAGGCGGACGAATTCCTCAACGCGCAGGTCCTGCGCGCGCAAACCGGCGTCCACGCCCAGCTGTTCGAAATCGGCGGCCCTGAAGTGGGCCTGTAACGCGTTGCGCAGCGTCTTGCGGCGCTGGGAAAACGCGGCGGCAACGATTTTCCCGAAGGCCGTTTCGTCGCGTGCAGGATGCGGCAGGCGCGCGAACGGCGTCAGCCGCACCACGGCGGACTCGACCTTGGGTGCCGGACGGAAGGCCGTGGGTGGCACTTCCAGCAGCTTTTCCATCTCGAAGCGGTACTGCAGCATCACCGACAGCCGGCCGTACTCGGAAGTGGAAGGCGCGGCCACCATGCGCTCCACCACTTCTTTCTGCAGCATGACGTGGATGTCATGGATCGCCGCGGCGTGCTGCGCCAGGTGAAACAACAGCGGCGTGGAAATGTTGTAGGGCAGGTTGCCGACCACGCGCAGCCGCGGCCCCAGCGCGCCGAAGTCGAAGCGCAGCGCGTCGCCCGCGTGCAGCGTCACCCGCGCGGCGGGAAGCTCGGCACGCAGGCGCGCGATGATGTCGCGATCGAGCTCGATCGCGTGCAGGTGCTCGAGCCGGGCGGCGAGCGGCCGCGTGAGCGCGCCGAGCCCGGGGCCGATTTCCACCAGCCGGTCATGCGGCTGCGGCGCGATGGCGGCGACAATCGCGGCAATGGCCGCTTCATCCACCAGGAAGTGCTGCCCGAAACGCTTGCGGGGAACGTGGCGCATGGCAGGGCGCGCGCTCGCGCCACGCTTCAGGAGCCGCGCCGCGTCCTGCGGCGGCCCGCGACGAGCTTGGCGGCGAGCCGGATCGCCTCGATGAGACTGCCGATCGCGGCGCGGCCGGTGCCGGCCAGGTCGAGCGCAGTGCCGTGGTCCACCGAGGTGCGGATGATGGGCAGCCCGAGCGTGACGTTGACGCCAGCGCCAAAGCTCGCGTACTTGAGCACTGGCAGTCCCTGGTCGTGGTACATCGCCAGCACGCAGTCGCAGTCCTTGAGCCGCTGCGGGTTGAACAGGGTGTCGGCGGGCAGCGGCCCGACGAGATCGAACCCCTCGCGGCGCAACTTGTCGAGCACCGGGATGATGACGTCGGTCTCTTCACTGCCGAGAAAGCCGGCTTCCCCGGCATGGGGGTTCAAGCCGGCTACCACGATACGCGGCCGGGCCAGGGCAAAGCGCGTGCTCAGGTCGCCGTGCAGCACGCGCAGTGTGCGCTCGAGGCCGTCGCGGGTAATGCTGCGCGCGACGTTCTGGAGGGCGAGGTGCGTGGTGGCGAGGGCGACCCGCATGCCGCCGCCGACGAGCATCATGACCACGTGCCGGGTCCCGCTGCGCTCGGCGAGGAACTCGGTGTGCCCGATGAAGGGGATGCCGGCGGCGTTGATGACGCTTTTCTGCAATGGCGCCGTTACCATGGCGTCGAAAATACCGTCGCGGCAGCCATCGGCGGCGATTTCAAGGGTGCGCAGCACGTAGCGGCTATTGGCCGGGTCGAGGCGGCCCGCGACCGCCGGCCGCGCGAGTGGCACGTGCTGCACCAGCAGCGCGCCGGCGCGCGCGGTGGCACCCCCGGCGGGCGGAAAGTCGACCACCTTGAGCGGCACGCGCAGGCGGCGCGCCCGCTGCTCGAGTAATTCCCGGTCGGCAACGATCACGCAGCGCGCCGGCACGCGCTGGCGCGCGAGACCGACGCAGAGGTCGGGGCCGATGCCCGCCGGCTCGCCCGCTGTCACCGCTATTAACGGAATTTTGAATTTTGAATGCTTAATGTTGAATTGCTCGTGGAGGCACGGGTTCCCGACGCTGCCACTAATTTAGCACTTAGCATTCAACATTCAACATTCGTATCAGCGCTCGTCCAGGCGATATTCGACGTAGGCGCGGTCGCGCAGTTGCCGCAGCCACTCCTGGTACGACTCGTCGGACTTGCGTGCGTGCAACGCCGACCGCGCCGACAGGCGCTGGCGTTCCTTCGACATGTCCTCGTCGCGCCGCGCGAGCACCTGGATCAGGTGCCAGCCGAACGGCGTCTGCACCGGGTCGCTGATCTGTCCTGGATCGAGCGCGTTCATCGCGTGCTCGAACTCGGGGACCGTGTCGCCCGGTGCGAGCCAGCCGAGGTCTCCGCC
>CAZCGD010000245.1:0-10417 GCA_964498105.1 uncultured Streptomycetaceae bacterium | reverse complement strand
TCCGCGTGCGAGCGGCGCCACGCCAGGTGCACGAACTCGCTGTCGGTGGACACGCCGTAGATCACGGCGTCGCGGTCGTTGAAGTCGCGGTTCAGCTTGCCGAATGCCGCGATCTCGGTCGGGCACACGAAAGTGAAGTCCTTGGGCCAGAAGAAGATCACCTTCCACTTGCCGCCAGCGGACTGGTCGGTTATGCGGGAAAAAGCTTTCTCCTGGTCGGTCGAAACCACCGCCTGGAGGTCGAATGAGGGACTGCGGTCGCCTACGGTCAGCATGTCTGTATCTCCTTGTCGAAAGGTTATTGGAACGTCACGGCCCGCAGTGTGCCTAACCGGCAATGATCGCTCCAACGATATATATTTGTTACAATGATCGATATTAACGATCACAGACGTGATGGCTAATCGTCTCCTGCACTGCGGGGGTCATCCTTCATCCCTCATCCTTCATCCTTCATTCTTGACGCAAAGCGTCCCATGCCCGCCCTTCCCACCCTCCGTCAGCTCGCCTACCTGGTGGAGCTCGCCGAACGGCTCAACTTCCGCGCGGCGGCAGAGGCGCAGTTCGTTACCCAGTCCACGCTGTCGGCCGGCATCAAGGAGCTCGAGACCCTGCTCGGGACGCAACTGGTCGAGCGCGACAAGCGCCACGCGCGCCTCACCGCAATCGGCGAGGACGTGGTCGCGAGGGCGCGGGAGCTGCTCGCTGGCGCAGCCGATCTCGCGGAAGCCGCACGCAGCTCGACCGTGCCGCTGTCCGGGCCGCTGCGCTTCGGCACCATCCCCACCATTGCCCCGTTCCTGCTGCCGGAGGTGCTGCCGCCGCTGCGCAAGGCTCACCCCGACCTCAAGCTCTTCCTGCGCGAGGACCTTACCGAGCGGTTGATCGAGCGGCTGCGCGCGGGAAACCTCGACATTGTGCTGATCGCCCTGCCCTACGACACCAGCGGCCTCCACGTACGGGAACTGTTCAAGGATGAGTTCTGGTTCGTGGTGCGCGAGGACGACCCCGCCGCGAAAGAAAAGGAGATCGCGCTGCGCAAGCTCGACACCGGCGAGGTATTGCTGCTGGAGGAAGGCCACTGCCTGCGCGACCACGCGATCGCCGCCTGCGGGCCACGCCGCGGCGCGTGGAGCGCCCAGGTGGAAGCCACCAGCCTCTATACCCTGATCCAGATGGTCGATGGTGGGATCGGCGTGACGCTGCTGCCCGAGATCACGCTGAAAGCGGGACTCCTCAAGGGCACGCACCTCATCGCACGCCCGTTCGCGCCACCAGCGCCTTCCCGCACGCTCGCGCTGATAACACGGCGCTCGTCGCCGCGAGTGCGGGACGTCGAGCTGATCGCCGAACTCATCCTCGAGCAGCGCCGCCGCGGCGCGCGGCCGGGCATCCCCGCGTTGCGCCGCACGCGCCATGCATGATGCGCGTGCGATGTCGGCGGCGCGTTACAGCAGGACGATCGCGAGAATCACGATGAGGAGGATGAGGATCAAGTCATACTGGCTGAGCGCGCTACCGGCCGGCAAAGTGTCGAGCTTGCCGGCAATCACGCGGACTTCCTCGTCGGTCAGCGCGTTGGTCCGCTGCCTGGCTAGTTCCGACGGCAGGCCAAGAACCTTCAACTGGTCCTCCACGTCCTCACGCTGCATGAAAGAGCGCACCCGGTCGCGCTCCGCCTGTGCCAGCACCTGCTCGGTGGAAACGATCTCGGCCCCTGCCGTACCGTTCAGCAGCGCCATTGCGCCTGTCAAGATTACTGCCTTCCAGCCTTTTGCAACGCCGTTTTTCATTGCGTATCCTCCTGTAGAAACGCGCAAACGCTGCGCTTACCCTGCCGCTTCCCGCAAACGATATGCCCGCAACATTCCAACTATACGACAACCCCGCGCCTGGATTTGTCCCACTCGAATGGCATGCTGTCGCCGGACGGAGACAGTCCGAACAGTTGAGGTTTGGGGCAGCGGAAGTGAGCCAGGGTTTTGAATAAAGTGGATATACCGCACCTGGAAGGCGCGATTGGCGCCACGCAAATTCGAGCCGGCGAACGCCGGAACCGATGCGAAGGAGCGGGCGAATGACCAAAATACCGATTAGGCAGTGCTCTTGTTGCTTTCTGCCTTCGCGCTACTTCCAGCCGATCACGTCGTAGCCGCGCTCCCGCAGGCAGCGCTGCACGAATCCTTTGTAGACGGAGCCGGGCTCGTCTGACCGGATGGCACCGCGGGTTGCACCGGCGGCCGCGCCGGCCGCCGCGCCTACCGCCGCGCCCTGACCCGCGTTGCCGCGCACCGCGCCCCCGGCCGCTCCAGCCGCCCCGCCCACCAAGGCGCCTCCCGCGCCGCCGCGCGCCACTTTTTCACCACCGCTCGGCGAGACGCCGTGCTGCTCAGCCAGGCGGATGCAGTCGTCAATGTCCCGCTGCGCCACCTCGGTCCCGACCTGGTTGTATTTCGCGTTGGGATAGAGCACCGGGCGCTGTGTCGCGCAACCGGAAAGCACAAGCAGCATGGCACCGACAGTCACCCATACCGTGCGGGGATGAAGTCTCATGATATTGTCTCCTTGGTCACAGGAGTATAAACGCCGCAGTGTCCGGGGAAGTTGACAAGTAAAAGAACCGGCCCGCAACTTGAAAAAGCGTGACGCGGGGACGAAATGACGGACTCGTTGCCCCCTGAACCTTGAACTTGGAACATTGAACCTGGAACCCGCGTGATCGGCAAGCGCATCGTCTTCGCCACCTTCGGCTCGCTCGGCGACCTGCATCCCTACGTCGCCGTCTCGCGAGAACTGGCGCGGCGCGGGCAGCGACCGCTGATCGCGACGTTCGAGGAATACCGTGGCGCGGTTGAAGCGGCGGGCATCGAGTTCGCGCCGATGCGGCCCGACATGACACGCTTTGGCGACAAGGCAGCGATCATGGAGAAGCTGATCGACCCGTGGCGCGGGCCAGAACTCATGGTGCGGGAGATGTTTATGCCGCACGTGCGTGAAAGCTACGAAGATCTTGCAAGAGCTTGCGGCAGCGCGGACGTTCTCGTCACGCATCCGCTCACGTTCGCCGGGCCGCTGCTCGCGCAGAAGACAGGCCTGGCCTGGGCTTCGACCGCGCTCTCGCCGATGACGCTGTTCTCGGTCATCGATCCGCCGCTATTTCCCGCGGCGTCCTGGATGCTGTGGGTGCGCAAGCTCGGCGTTACGCCGTACCGCTGGATACTCGGCATCCCGCGCACCATGGTGCGGCGCTGGGAGCAGCCGCTGCGCGCGTTCCGTGCCGAACTGGGTTTACCCACGACCGATGCAATTGCTCAATTCGAGGGGCAGTTCTCGCCGCGGCTGCATCTCGCGCTTTTTTCCGGATTGCTCGCTGCTCCCCAGCCTGATTGGCCGGCCAGCACCGTCGTGTGCGGATTCCCGCGTTACGACGGCGCTCCGCCCGACGACCGCACGCGCGCGGAACTCGAAGCCTTTCTTGCTGCGGGCGAGCCCCCGATCGTGTTTGGACTCGGCTCCTCCGCGGTCATGGTCGCGGGAGATTTCTGGCACGCAGCGATCGAGGCTGCTGGAAGGCTGAAGCAGCGCGCCATTCTTCTGACCGGCATGCCGCCCGACAGCCTCGGCGCCGTGCCGCCGGGCGTGAAAGTCTTCCAGTACCTCCCCTACTCGGCGGTATTCCCGCGCGCAGCGGCAATCGTGCACTCGGGCGGCATCGGCACGCTGGCCCAGGCGTTAACCGCCGGGCGGCCGCAACTGATCGTGCCGGTGGCCTTCGATCAACCCGACAACGCGCGCCGCACCGCCGCGCTCGGCGTTGCCCGCAGCCTTCCCTTCAGGAAAGCGACCGCGGCCGCGATGGCGCGCGAACTCTCCGCGCTGCTCGCCGCGCCGGGCTGTTCCTCTCGCGCAACGACCGTTGGCGTTGCTATCACCAAGGAGGATGGCGCGCGCGCGGCCGCCGACGCGCTCGAAGGAATTTGCCAGGCTGACGCCTGACATATTCCTTACAGCCACCACGAATCTCAGCCCCCAATAAAATGAGTTTCAGTGCATGGGGTGGAGAAAACAGGAGTGTCCTTACACTTTCAGAAATTCCAAGGAGATTGTCGGACGACAACCCGACAAGGGCCTTGGAATATCTGTTACGCTTGCATTTTCGCAACAACAAAACACGAGACCACCATGGCCCAGAGACCCGATGACCGAGGCGGCGACCCGACGATGGACGCCGCTGCGCTGTACCGTGAGGAAATCGTCACCGACCGCAAGGTGGGCACGATCCGCATGCTGACGCCGATCAAGAGCGACGGCTCGACCGACGCGAGCCGCGCTGTGATCTACCTCGGCGAGGCGCAGCTCATGACCAGCGTCGGCACGCTGCCGATCAACTTCGAGCTCGAGGCCCAATCGCTGTCCGATGCGGTTGCGACCTTCTCCGAAGGCGCGAAAGAAGCGGTCGAGCGCACCATGAAGGATCTGCAGGAGCTGCGCCGCCAGCAGGCTTCCTCCATCGTCGTCCCCCAAGGGGGCATGGGCGGCCTGCCGGGTGCCGGCGGAAAAATTCAAATACCGTAATTACGTCTTGGCAGGAATGACGGGCAAAAGCGCGTGCGCCGGCCGCTTCGGCCCCATGTGGAGCGTTACTTTCCCGCCGAACACCGCCGGCGGCCGGTCGGCCTCGTCGTCGTGGACGAACGGCCCGCAGCCGCGCATCGGGTTTTTCATGTTCGACAGCGTGGTCGCCTCGCCTTCCCACTCGTAGTCCTTGCCGCGGATGGTGAGCGCGACGCGGTAACCCTTCGGCACCACGATGCAGGTCGGCCAGATCTCGACGTCGAGCTCGACTGCCTGGCCGGGCTTGAGCGGTTGCTTCCTGTCGTGCGTATGGTACGGGCGGTACGGCCGCGATAGTTTCGGGTCGAGCTTGCGGTTGGAGGCGCGGAGCCAGCCCTGCGCGATCGGCGTGTGCGGGTCGAGCGCGCCCTGGAACACGACTTCCTTGCCCCTGGGATCGAACACGCGCAGCACGGCGAAGATATCGGCGTCGGCCGTCGCCGAGGACACCCAGAGCTTCAACGCCGACGGCCCTGTGAGCTCGGTCGCCTTAGCGAGCGGCGCCGAGCTGAACGTCACGCCGTCACCCAGGCCGTCATAGGTAACGGTCCCCGCGGACTTCGGTGGCTTCGCTCCCAGGCTGCGTGCCGCCGGATCAAGATAGAACTTCGTCCATTTCGTGCGCTTGAGCGGCCATTCCTTCTCATGGCGCTCTACGAACTTTTCACCGGGGTGCCGCACCTGCAGCGTGACGCGCGGCTGACGGTCCCAGCCGTTTTTCTTCCCCTTTAGAAAATAATCGAAGAAGCGCTTTTGCAGCTTCACGCCGTAATCGGTGTAGAACGGCGCCCAGTGCGAGCCGCCGTGCGCCTCCAGCCACTTCTGCTTCGATGCCGCCCGCATGAACCCCTCGAAGTTGCCGCGCGGGTGCAGCCCCTGCCCGCCCCAGTTGGCGGCGGAGAGCAGCGGCACCGTGACCTTCGACAGGTCGCCCGTGCGTTCCTGGTAGTAGGGGCCGGCCAGGGGGTATCGGAGCACACCCTCCCACATGTCCGTGCGGTTCTGCAGCAATTCTTCCGGCGACAGCGTCTCCGGACCGCACACGAGCTCGCCGGTGACCCGGCTCTTCGGGCCATGCTCACCGCGCCCGTGCTGCACCGTCTTCACCTGCATGTCCTGCCAGTGCTTGCGGAAGGTGCAGGCGATGCCGCCGTGGCGCACCGAGTCGCGGTAGTAATCCACCCAGCCTTCCCACACGCAGATCGCCGCGAGGTGCGGCGGCTGCAGCGCTGCCGCACGCCACTGGCTGCTCGCGTAATAGGAAATGCCGTTGAGGCCCACCTTGCCGCTGCACCACAGCTGCGCCGCGGTCCACTCGATACAGTCGTGGAAATCCCGGTTCTCGCGCGCATTGTTATGATTGAGGAAGCCCGGCGAGCGCCCCGCCCCGCGCGAATCCACGCGCACGCAGACGTAACCGTCCGGCACCCACTTCTCCGGGTCCACTACCTCCCAGTTCTGGTGTTTATTGCTGGTGCCGGCGACGGCATCGGGATTGTCCCGCGCCATGATCTCCCAGGCCGTCTTGTAGCCCTCCTGGAACGCAAGCCCCTTGCCGTATGGCCCGTAGCTCACCAGCGCCGGATACTTCCCCGCCGCCACCGGGCGGAACACGTCCGCGCGCAGCACGATGCCGTCGTCCATCCGGATCGGCACGTCCCAGTCGATGCGCATTCCATCCCTTACTTCATTCTTATAGTCGATCATGGTTTTCTCATTCGAGATATGGGCAATGAGTCATTTTAGGGTGACGAAGTGACGAGGTGACGAAAACCTGCCGATCCAGTTGAGTGCAGGCACGGCTGTTGACGCTCCTTTGTTCTACTTTTCCGGCGGCGGCGCGAGTCGTTCGATTTTGTCCGCCACCGCCCGGCAGGCGGCTATCAAGTCCGTGACCAGCCGCTCGTTTACGTTCAGATCGCCTTCGTATTCCCCCTGATTGCGGATATCGTGGCATTTTTCCAGCACCCGCCACACCTCCGGCCCCAGGCCCAAGGTGTGCGGAAGGACCTGAAAAACGATGTAGCGATGCGCGGCGCGATATCCATGCCATCGCAGAGCGGCGAGACACAGCGCGTGCGCCGCGTTGTAGCCGAGGTCGAACCGGCTTTCGAGCGAGTTGTCCTGCTTCCGGGCGTCACGGAGACGAGCTAGCGCGGACCGCTTCAGCCCCGAAAACTCCTTCGCGTCCGGCGGCTCTTTCCGCAGCGCCTTGTCCGGCCCGGTGAGGTTATCAAGCGCGGAGAGCATGTTCGTCTCCAACCAGCCATATCCTGGGTTGCGCCAGCACGCGTGTGATGAAGGCGTTGTCCTGCTTCAGCCGCCCCTGTATTTCGCGCCGCGTGTACACCGTGGGATTCACCTTGCGCCCAAGCCGCCTCGCCGTTTCCTCCAACGCACCAAACACGTCGCCATAGGTCAGATCGTCGCTCACCACCATCAAATCCACGTCGCTCGCCGCCGTGTATTCGGACTTCGCGATCGAGCCGTAGATGAACGCGGCGTGAATCCGGTCCAGCAGTGGAAACAGTCCGGCGCGAACGACATCGGCTACCCCGGACGTCTTCACGACCAGCCCGCGCAATTCGGCGAACACGGGGGCGGCCGGATTGGCCTGGTAATGCTTCTGTCTGCCCATGCGCTTGACGGTCACCAGCCCCGTCGCTGCGAGCCGCGTCAATTCGCGCTGCACGGCGCCGGTGCCCGTGCCGGCCAGGGCGATCACCTCGCTCGCGAAGAAACTGCGGTCCGAGTTGCCGAACAGCACGCCCAGCACCCGCTGCTGCGCCTTCGAGAACAGGGCATCGGCCAGGCTGAACGGCCGCTCCTCCATCGTTCGGCGAATGGTTTTCTTAATTCCCATAATGGGTATAGTAAACCCCAATATGGGAAACTTCAATTCCGTCCGCCAAGAATCAACATAAGTCTATATATTCATTAGGGTATCCATCAACCTCGTCACTTCGTCACCACGTCACTGCGTCACATCTTGGATGGAATGATGGGAAGAAGTAGGTACGACAACTGGTCTCCCCCCGAATAAATCGTATTCATCGCGCCCGCGTTGTAATCCGCGTGGTAGTGCGTGTACGGCGCGCTGCCCACGCCGTCGCGCGGCTGGATGTCCACGCGCAGCTTGTGCCCCTTTCCAAGCACGATGGACGTGGGCCAGACCTCGATCCGGCACTCAACCGGCTCGCCGGGGTTCAACCAGAGCCGCTCGTTGTGCGGATGGAACGGCCGGTACGGCAGCGACTTCGCCGGGTCGAGCTTGCGGTGGGACGCGCGCAGCCAGCCCTTGGTCAGCGGCACCGGCTGGCCGTGTTGGCCGACCTCGTGGACTTCCTTGCCGTCGGGACCGATGTTGCGCAGCGTGACGAAGATGTCCATGTCTTCGGAAGTGCTCGACACCCACAGGTTCATCACCAGCGGCCCGGTGATTTCCTTCGCCCCGGCCATGGGCTCGGTCTCGAGCGAAACGCCCAGCCGTCCGCCGCCGCCGTGGGTGGTCGACAGCGACGAGCCCGATGCCACGCCCGCTGATGTGACGCCGCTGGCTGGATAGGAAACCTTGCCCACGTTCTTCGGCGGCTCGGCGCTCAACACCCCTTCCGTCGCCATCTCATCAACGCCCTGCTCGCGGTCTATGCGGAGATAGGCCTTCGTCCACTGCGTGCGCGCGAGCGGCCATTCGTTCTCGGTGCGGAACGGGTACGGCTTCTTGCCCCCGCCGGTGCGGATCTCGAGCTTGACCGGCGGCTCGTCGAGGATGCCGGTGTCTTTACCCTTCAGCCAGTGATCCATCCAGCGCAGCTGGTCGAGGCGCCCCTCCTCCGAGTGAAACGGGTGGAAGTGGGTGCCGGTGTGTATGCGCAGCTTCTTCACCTTCGAGGCGGCATTCATGTAGCCCTCGGTGTTGCCGCGCAAATGGAGCGAATAGCCACCCCAGTTGCCGACGCTGTAGACCGGCACCTTGATGCTCTCCCAGCGCGCGCTACATTGCCGCCACCACTCGGAATCGAGGTTGTTGCGCATCATGTTCCACATCAAGTCGTTGTGGAACGCGTCCGGGTTGTAGCTGCGCGGCCGGCCGAGCAGGTGGTGCGCCGTGTGCGTGAGCCACCAGTTGCCGATGAAGCCAAGCGAGAAGATGCCGCCGTGGTAGGCCTGGTCGCGGTACTGGTCGGCGCGCCCCTCCCACGGCATGATGCATTTCAGGGACGGCGGCTGCAGGTTGGCGACGCGCCACTGCGAGCTGGCGTGGTAGGAGATGCCGAGCGTGCCGATGCTGCCCGAGCACCACGGCAGCTTCGCCACCCATTCAATCGCGTCGTAGAAATCCACGCTCTCCTGGTACGAGCTGGGATCGGACTTGCCGGGCGACTTGCCGGTGCCGCGCGAATCGATCCGCACGCAGGCATAGCCGCGCGGGCACCACCACTCGGGATTGACCGTCTCCCAGTTCATGTAAGGGTTGGCCTTCTCCTCGAGGTCCGCCGGCGGGATCCACACCTTGTCCTTCTGGTAGACGCTGATGTTCATGATGGCGGGAAAGCGCTCCGCCCTGCCGTCCGGCCGGAAGATGTCGGCATACAGGATTGTGCCGTCCCGCAGCGGGATCTTCACGTCCTTCTCCACGATCAACTTATAGTTTTTTGGTTGGGAAATGTTTGCAGACTTATCAGCCATTCAATTCTCCGGAAAAGCGTAATTCGTGAATCGTGAATCGTTTATCGTCAGTCGTCAGCCGTCAGTCAACACGAATATTGGCTGCCTTCACCACTTTGCTCCAGGTAACGATCTCGCGCCGTATCAGTTCAGCGAAGGCCTCGGGCGTGTTGGTCTGCGGCTCGACGCCCGCGCCGGCGAACCTGCTGCTCACCTCGGGTGATTTCAGCAACCTCACGACCTCCGCGTTGGTTTTCCCGACGATGGCGCGCGGCGTGCCGCCGGGGAAGACGAGACCGTACCAGACGTCAAATGCATATCCCGGCACCCCCGATTCAGCAACCGTCGGCACTTCGGGCGCAAATTGCGCGCGCTTTGCCCCGGTCACTGCGAGCGCTTTGACCTTGCCGCTCTTCACGTGCGGCAGCAGCGTCGCCAGGCCCGCGAGGGCAATCTGGATCTCACCGCCCATCATCGCGATAACAGCCGGATTGCTGCCTTTGTACGGGACGTGCAGCATCGTGAAGCCGCCGGTGAGCATCAGCAACTCGGTGCCCAGGTGCGACGCGGTGCCGCTGCCGCCGGATCCGTAGCTGATCGCGCCGGGCTTGCTCTTCGCCAGCGCGGCGAGTTCCTGGATCGAATTGGCTGGAAGGGAGCGCGACGCGCCCACGACGAACGGCTGATTCGCGGCGAGTGAGATCGGGGTGAGATCCTGCCGCGGATCGTACGCGAGGTTGCGCTCGATCGCGGGCGCGAACGTCAGATGACCCACGCTGCCGAGCAGCATCGTGTGACCGTCGGCCGCGGACTGCTTGGCCACGATCGTGACGCCGGCGATGCCGCCCGCGCCGCCGCGGTTGTCCACCACCACGGTCTGGCCCCAACTGTCGGTCAATCCCTGCGCGATCAGGCGCGCGATGATGTCGGTGCCGCCGCCGGGCGCGCTCGGCACCACCAGGCGGATCGACTTGTTGGGATAATCACCGGTGCCGGCGGCGGGCTTTACCTGTTGCGCGAATGCCGGTATCGCCGCGGCCAGTCCCAGCACGCACACAGTCTTCACAAACGCGTTCAATTTAATTTCTCCTCGCACCGCGCCTGTCGTGGCGCTTGCTCCCCGTTGGCGGGAGTG
>CAZCGD010000244.1:0-2166 GCA_964498105.1 uncultured Streptomycetaceae bacterium | reverse complement strand
TGTAAGCGCCGGAGCGAAAATCCCTCAGTGAAGCGGCCGATTCGTTCGGTTGCGCCGGAGTAAAAATCCGGCAGCTGGAAGCCCTGTGCCGCGTTTGGCAGAGGGTGGGGGATGAAGCAGGTGGAGCTTTACGCGAAGGTTAGGCATGCGGTCCGGATCGAAGGGTTGAGCGCGCGGGCGGCGGGGCGGCGCTTCGGGATCGATCCGAGAACAGTTTCGAAGATGCTGGCGTTCTCGGTGCCGCCAGGCTACCGGCGCACCAAGCCGCCGGTTCGGCCAAAGCTCGATGCGTTCATCGGGGTCATCGACCGCATTCTGGCCGACGACAAGAGCCGGCCGAAGAAGCAGCAGCACACGGCCAAGCGGATCTTCGAGCGGCTGCGGGACGAGCATGGCTTCACGGGCGGCATCACGATCGTGAAGGACTATGTGGCCGGCTGGCGGCAGCGATCGCGGGAGATGTTTGTACCGCTGGTGCATTCACCCGGTCACGCTCAGGTGGACTTCGGCGAAGCGCTCGGCATCATCGGGGGCGTGGAACGCAAGGTTCACTTCTTCGCGTTCGACCTGCCGCACTCGGACGCCTGCTTTGTGGTGGCGTACCCGGCCGAGACGACGGAAGCGTTCTGCGACGGCCACGTCCAGGCCTTCGCCTTCTTCGGCAGCGTGCCCAAGTCGATCTTGTACGACAACACGAAGATTGCCGTGGCGCGCATCTTGGGTGACGGCAAGCGGCAACGTACGCGCGTCTTTACCGAGCTGCAGTCGCACTACCTGTTCGAGGACCGCTTTGGCCGTCCTGGCAAAGGCAACGATAAGGGTAAAGTCGAAGGGCTCGTCGGTTATGCCCGGCGCAACTTCCTGGTGCCGATCCCGGCGTTCGCGAGCTTCGAGGCTTTGAACGCCCACCTTGTGGAGTGCTGCCGCCACCGCATGTGCGATCGCCTGCGCGGTCACAGCGAGACGATCGGTGAGCGGCTGGAGCGCGACCTCGCCGCATTCCAAAAGCCGTTGCCATCGCCCTATGACGCCTGTGAGAAGATCGCAACAACCGTCTCGTCGCTGTCTCTGGTGCGCTATCGGCTGAACGACTACTCGGTGCCGACCACCTATGGGCACCGCGAGGTGTTCGTGCGCGGCTACGTCCATGAGGTGGTGATCGCCTGCGGTGGCGAGGTTATTGCGCGCCATCCGCGCTCCTACGAGCGGGAAGACTTCGTGTTCGAACCGCTGCACTACCTGGCGCTGATTGAGCAGAAGATCAATGCGCTGGACCAGGCCGCGCCTTTGGCCGGCTGGGTATTACCGGAGGAGTTTGCCACGCTGCGGCGTCTTCTGGAGGCGCGCATGGGCAAGCAGGGCAAGCGCGAGTTCGTGCAGGTCCTGCGCCTGATGGAGGCATTCAAGATCGACGACGTGGCCGCCGGCGTACGCGACGCGATTGCGCGAGGTGCGGTCGGCTTCGATGCAGTCAAGCACCTCGTGCTGTGCCGGATCGAGCGCCGCCCGCCGCGTCTCGACATGACGATCTATCCGTATCTGCCGAAGGCGACGGTCGCGACGACCTCTGCCACGTCGTACATGGAGCTTCTCGCGGGAGCGGCGTCATGAGCGACACGCCACAGGTTCTGCTGGCCCATCATCTGAAGGTGCTAAAGCTGCCGACCTTCCTGCGCGAGTACGACAGACAAGCGCGTCAGTGCGCCGTCGAGGGCGTTGATTATCCGCGCTATCTGCTGCGACTGGCCGAGCAGGAGCTGATCGATCGCGAGCGGCGCACGGTGGATCGGCGCATCAAGGCGGCCCGGTTCCCGACGGTGGAGAGCCGCGACTGCGTCGACTTTGCGGCGCTGCCGTCCTTGAACAGGGCGCTCGTGATCGAGCTGGCGCGTTGCGAATACGTCGAGCGGCGCGAGAACATCATTGCGGTCGGCAACTCCGGAACTGGCAAGAGCCACATTGCGCTCGGGCTTGGCCTTGCGGCCTGCCAGAAGGGCCTGTCTGTCGGCTTCACGGCCGCCGCTGCCCTCGTCCACGAACTGATGGAAGCCCGCGACGAGAAACGGCTCCTGCGCCTCCAGCGTCAGCTTGCGGCTCACAAGTTGCTGATTATCGACGAACTTGGCTACGTTCCGCTGTCGCAGACGGGGGCCGAGCTGCTGTTCG
>CAZCGD010000243.1:0-25042 GCA_964498105.1 uncultured Streptomycetaceae bacterium | reverse complement strand
ACCGGGGGACCCAGCTACGTCCAGGACATGCGGCGGCCCGGCATGGTGTTTGGCCGCGCGGTGCGCCCGCCCTCCTATCGCGCCGAGCTCGGTTCGTGCGACGAGGCGGCGATCAAGGCCATGCCGGGTGTCGTTGCCGTGGTCCGCGACGGCAGCTTCCTCGGCGTTGCAGCCGAGCGCGAGGAACAGGCGATCAAGGCGGCGCGGGCACTGCGCGCCTCCGCGAAATGGAAAGAAACGCCCGACCTGCCGCCGTCCGCACCGGAACTGTTCGAGCACCTGCAGAAAGTGCGCTCGCAGGATTCCGTGGTCAACCAGAAGATCGCCGCGTCCCCCGCCGGCGGCAAGATCGTCACGCACGATGCGACCTATACGCGACCCTACCAGGCGCACGCCACGATGGGGCCTTCCTGCGCCGTTGCCCAGGTGAAGGACGGCATGTACAGGGTGTGGACGCACAGCCAGGGCGTATTCCCGCTGCGGCGCGAGTTGAACAAGGTGCTGGGCGTGCCCGAAGCGAACATCACCTGCACTCACGTCGAGGGCGCGGGCTGTTACGGGCACAACGGCGCCGACGATGTGGCGCTCGACGCGATACTGGTCGCACGCGCGACCGGCGGCCGTCCCGTGAAGCTGCAATGGATGCGCGACGACGAGTTCTCGTGGGAGCCGTACGGCTCGCCGATGGTGATGAAGATGCGCGCGCGGCTCGATGAGTCCGGGAATATTGTGGACTGGCGCCACGAAGTGTGGAGCCATCCGCACTCGACGCGCCCCACCAGCAATCCCGGCGGCAACCTTCTGGCGGGCTGGCATATCGCGAAGCCGGTCCGTGCAGCGCCCTCGCCCAACATTCCGCAGCCTGCCGGTGGCGCCGACCGCAACGCGGTGCCAACCTACGATTTCCCGAGCCAGCAAATCGTGCTGCATTACATCACCGACGTACCGATCCGCACCTCCGCGCTGCGCACGCTGGGAGCCTACGCCAACGTGTTCGCGCTCGAGTCGTTCATGGACGAGCTGGCGGCCGCTGCCGGCGCCAACCCGGTCGAGTTCCGGCTGCGGCATATGAAGGATCCGCGCGCGCGCGCGGTCATCGAAACCTGCGCGCAGAAGGCGGGCTGGAAGCCGGGGCAGAAAAGCGACGGCAGCCGCGGCCGCGGGTTCGCATTCTCCCAGTACAAGAACCTCGCCTGCTACGTCGCCGAGGCCGCGGACGTCGAGGTGGATCGCCGCACCGGCAAGGTGCGCGTAACCAAAGTGGTGGCCGCAGTGGACGCCGGCCTCATCGTCAACCCGGACGGTATCGTGGCCCAGATCGAAGGCGGCATCATCCAGTCGGCAAGCTGGACCTTGAAGGAGCACGTCCGCTTCGACCGGCAGCGCATCACGACGCGCTCGTGGGCGGATTACCCGATCCTCACATTCCCGGAAATCCCGGCGGTCGAGGTCCATCTCCTCAACCGCCCGGACGAGCGCTCCCTCGGCACCGGCGAGGGCTCGCAGGGACCGACCGTGGCGGCCATTGCCAACGCGATCTTTCACGCCACCGGCAGGCGAATGCGCGACCTGCCGTACACGCCGCAGACGGTGAAGGTCGCGCTGGCTGACTCGCCGTCGCGCGCCGCGTGAAACGAAGTTAGAAGCAAAAGAATTTCAGCCACGGAATCACACGGAAAAGATCAAAAGCTGAACCACAAAGAACACGCAGTAAAATCCAGAAATGTATTGATTTGAATACAGTTTGGCGTCTTGGCGGTGCAATTGTTGTCCGTGTGTTTCCGTGTGTTTCCGTGGCTAAGTTTCTACCTGGGGTTTAATAGTACTTGCCGTTGCTTCCGTGGCTGATTCCGCTCCTGGTCGTTTAGACGGGGTCGAAAGGATAACTATGAAATGCCGTTGTGCAGTATTGATAACGCTGATTGCGCTCGCAGGCAGCGCCTGGGCGCAGCAGTATCCCACCAAGCCGATCCGCTTCGTTGCCCCGTTCGCGCCGGGGGGCGGCACCGACTTCATCGCGCGCGTCGCGGCGCAGAAGCTGACTGAGGCGTTGAAGCAGCAGGTCATCGTCGAGAACCGTCCCGGCGCCGGCGGCACGCTCGGCGCGGAAGTTGGCGCAAAATCGGCGCCCGACGGTTACACCTTCACCGTGATCGCGGGCAGCTATGCGGTGAACCCGAGCATTTACAAGCTCGCCTTCGATCCGGTAACCGACATCACCCCGGTCATCCAGTTCTCCCAGGGGCCATTGCTGGTAGTCGTGCATCCCTCGCTGCCGATCAAGAACATGAAGGACCTGATTGCGCTCGCCAAGTCCAGGCCCGGGGGACTGAGCTACGCCACCAGCGGCCAGGGCAGCATCGTGCACCTTTCGACCGAGCTGTTCCTGTTCATGGCGGGCGTCAAGGCCGTGCACATCCCGTACAAGGGCACCGGCCCGGCGATCACCGACACCATGTCGGGACAGACGCAGTTCCTGTTCGGCAGCATTGCCGTGGTAATGCCCGTGGTGAAACAGGGCCGCTTGCGCGGCATCGCCGTGACCACTACCAAGCGCCTCCCCGCGCTGCCCGACGTCCCCACCATCGCGGAGTCTGGAGTGAAGGGCTACGACGTGGTGCTGTGGCATGGACTGGTCGGGCCCAAGGGCCTGCCGCGTGCCATCGTGGACCGCGTGAACGGCGAGCTCAACAAGGCGCTCACCGCCAAGGACATGGCCGAGAAACTCGCCGCCGACGGCGTGTCTCCGGCCGGTGGCACGCCGGAGCAGTTCGGCGCAATCATCAAGCGCGACATCGATACCTGGCGCAAGGTCGTGCAGATGGCCGGCGTGAAAGCCGAGTGACGGGCGACGAGTGTCGGGTGTCGAGGGTCGAGTGACACCCCGTTCAAAGTTCCAAGTTCAAAGTTCCAAGTTGAACCTTGAACCTGGAACCTGGAACTCGGAACAGCCCCTTGCCTCATCCCTTAGAAAAACAGTTAAGGCGTCTGGAACCTTTTGTCAGGAGACACGGGTGATGCGCCGTATCGCGTGTTGCTTCATCTGGCTGTTGGTGCTGATCCCGGGCGCGGCCGCCCAGACCCCGGTTCCGCACTATTTCCCCGAACCCTTCGACTGGCAGCGGCGCACGCCGCAGCAGGCGCGACTCGACGCTGCGGCGCTGGATGAAGCGATCCGGTTCGCGGTCGCCAACGAGAATCCCGCGCCGAAGGACCAGGCGCTCGCCCAGGCGAAGAGCTTCGGGGGAGAGCCGTTCAGCTCGCTGATCGGACCGACCAAGGTGCGCGCCGCGTTGAACGGGCTCATCATCCATCGCGGCTACGTAGTGGCGGAATGGGGCGACACCGGAAGCGTCGACATGACGCACAGCGTGACCAAGACATTTCTCTCGACGGTCGTCGGCCTCGCCTGGCAGAAGGGCCTGATCCGCGACGTCGGCGACAAGGTGCGCGGCTACATGCCGCCGGACGTCGCCCTCTTCGATGCGCCCCACAACCAGCCCATCACCTGGGATCACCTGCTGCGCCAGACGAGCGATTGGCAGGGAACATTGTGGGGCAAGCCCGACTGGGCCGACCGGCCGGAAGGGAAACCGGGCGAATGGATGAATCGGAAACTGTCCGAGCCAGGCACGCGTTACAAATACAACGACGTGCGCGTAAACGTGCTGGCGCTCGCCGCCCTGCATGTGATTCGCCGTCCGCTGCCGGACGTGCTGCGTGAGGAGGTGATGGAGCCGATCGGCGCCTCCAGCACGTGGCGCTGGCACGGCTACGAGAACTCCTGGATCGAACTGGACGGCCGCAAGGTTCAGTCGGTGACGGGCGGGGGCCACTGGGGTGGTGGCCTGTTCATCAACGCGTGGGACATGGCTCGATTCGGCTACCTGTTCCTGCGCAACGGCAAGTGGAAAGACCGCCAGATCATCTCGGAGAAATGGATCGCGATGGCCCGGACGCCGGGCGTGAACCCGCAGTACGGCTACGCGAACTGGTACCCCAACACTGGAAGACAGGCGCTGCCTGCGGCGCCCGAATCGAGCGTCACCTTCAATGGGGCCGGCCGCAACATCGTTTACGTGGATTGGCAGAACGACCTGGTGGTCGTCGTCAGATGGATCAACGGCGGCCCGGCATTGAGCGAGTTCATCGGCAAGGTTCTCGCTGCGACCGGGTCGGGCGGCTCCGTCGCAGGCAACTAGCGTCCCCGGGGAAAGGGGTCGGGAGTTGTTGATTTAATGTTGGGGTTTGCGTTTGAATTAGAGGGGAAAAATATGTTTCCCTCCATTTGTTGCGGGAAGGAATGCCGGGGCGAGAGGTCCGATTCACCATTCACGATTCACCATCCACGAAATCAGAAGGGAAACATGCCAGTCCGTTGGGACACAGTAACCGTCGATGGAAAACCGATGAGGGTATATATCGGCGTGCCGGAGGGCGCGCCGCGGCGCGCCGGTCTGCTGGTGGCGCAGCACGGCCCGGGAGTGGATGGATTCATTCAGGACGCAGTGAACCGCCTGTTCCGCCAGGGTTACGTCGCGGCCGCGCCGGAGCTCTTCCACCGGCAGCCGGCCCAGATCCCGGAGGGCGCTACGCGCGTCGGGTTACTGAAGGACGACGAGATCATCGCCGACATGAACGCGACGCTCGCGCACTTGAAGGGCCTGAAGGAAGTCGCGGTGGGGCCGATCGGCATCGTCGGCTTCTGCATGGGCGGCCGCGTGTCCTACTTGATGGCGGCGGCGAACAACGAGCTCAAGGCTTGCACCGTGTTCTACGGCGGCAACATCCTCAAGCAGTGGGGCGCCCTGCCCGCCCCATTCGAGCGGACGAAGGACATCCGCTGCCCGGTCATCGGCTTCTTCGGCGTGGAAGACACCAACCCGAGCCCCGATGACGTGAAGACGATCGCCGCGGAACTGACGCGTCTCGCCAAGCCGTACGAGTTCCACACTTACAACGGCGCCGGGCACGCCTTCCAGAACTTCCTCGACGCCTCCCGCTACCGCGAGCGCCCCGCTCGCGGAACGTGGAGCGAGATGCTGGCCTTCTTTGCGCTGCACCTGAAAGCATGACCGCTACCAAGGGCGGCCCTTTGGCGCACATCAAGGTCCTCGACCTCACCATCGCGAGGGCCGGGCCGACCTGCGTGCGCGTCCTCGCGGACCACGGCGCCCAGGTCACCCAGGTGACGCGGCCGGATCCGGGCGGCTTCGAGCAGAGCTTCCTCGGCTCCGACCGCCAGAACGTGCATCGCAACAAGCGCTCCATCGCCATCAACCTGCAGCACGACGCCGGCCGCAGCGTGCTCTACCGTCTCGCAAAGGACGCCGACGTCGTGGTCGAGAACTTCCGCGCCGACGTCAAGCACCGGCTCAAGGTCGACTACGAGACGCTGAAGAAGATCAATCCGCGCATCGTGTACGGCAGCATCTCGGGCTTCGGCCAGGACGGTCCCTATGGCAAGCGGCCGGGCGTGGACCAGATCGCGCAAGGCGTCGGTGGCCTGATGAGCATCACGGGCCCTCCCGGCGGCGGGCCGTGGCGCGTGGGCATCCCGATATCGGACCTGTGCGCGGGGCTGTACCTCGCTCACGGCGTCATGGCCGCTTTGATCGAGCGCGAGCGCTCCGGCGAAGGACAATGGGTGCACACCTCTCTGCTCGAGGCGATGGTGGCGATGCTCGACTTCCAGGCCACGCGCTGGCTGATCGACGGCGAAGTGCCGCCCCAGGCCGGCAACGACCACCCCACGTCCTTCCCGATGGGGGTGTTTCCCGTGAAGGACGGCACGATCAACATCGCCGCCTCCGGCGACCGCATGTTCAACGATTTTCTCAAGGTCATCGGCGCGGAAGGTCTGGTCAAGGACGCGCGGTTCAGCACACGGAAGGCAAGGGGCGCGCACCGCCCGGAATTGCGCGCCCTGGTCGAGGAAAAGACACGGACGTGGGAGAGCGAGGCGCTGATCGAGGCGCTCAACGCAGTCGGCGTGCCGTCCGGCCCTATCCTCACGATAGACCAGGTTTTCGCCAACCCGCAGGTGCAGCACCTGGGCCTCGCGCAGACGGTCGAGAGCGAGCGCCTGGGCAAGTTGACGCTGGTGCGCTCGCCGGTGCGGCTCTCACGCACCTCGACGGCGCTCAGGCGGGCAGCCCCCGTCCCGGGCGGCGAGACCGATGAGGTGCTGAAGGAGTACGGTTACACACCGGAGCAGATCGCAGAGCTGAAGGGAAGCGGCGCGGTCGGCATGGATCAAGCCCAGTAGAAAGGAACAGCGATGAGCGTTGTGGAGATCGAGCGCGGCGATGGCGTCATGGTCATCCGGATGAACCGGCCGGAGCGGCTGAATGCGCTCGGCACGGAAGTGCGCCAGGCGCTGGCCGATGCGTGGTGCGAGTTTCGCGACAGCCGCGAGCTGGAAGTCGCAATTTTCACCGGCACCGGGCGCGCCTTCTGCGCCGGCGAGGACATGAAGGAGTCCGTCGTGCGCGGGACGCCCGGCGGGGCGTCAGGGCCGCAGCCGCGCCAGGAGGATATTTACCGCAACGGAACGCTCGCGAAGCCGGTGATCGCAGCGATCAACGGCTTTGCCATGGGCGGCGGCTTCCAGCTGGTTGAGCGCGCAGACCTGCGGGTGGCGGTGCGCGGCGCTGTTTTCGAATCGTCGGAAGCGAAACGCTGGCTGCTCGGCGGCTACGATCACGGCCACAAGGGCGGCCTCACGCACGCGGTGGCGACCGAAATGGCGTTCGCCTTCCGCTTCACCGCCGAACGGCTGCATGACATCGGATGGATCAACCGGCTGGTGGATGCGGAGCAGCTGCTCCCAACGGCGCGCGAGATGGCGGCGCATCTGCTGACGCTGCCGCCGGCGTGCCGGGTCAATACCCTGACGATGATGCGCGCCATGCGCGCCACGGTCCCCGACGACCTCGAACGGCTCGCGGCGCGGTTGAAGGACCACGGCGCGAAAAGCGACCTGATGGAATCCAGAAAGGCGTTCGCCGAAAAGCGCGCACCCAGCTTCAAGGGCTGGGACGATCCGCAGGATCGCTATCGCACTCCCAAGCTGGAGGAGTGACCGATGACTCGTGATAGGTGCCGGGAGAAAAAAGTCGAGAGTCGTTTTAGTTGATCAAGTCGATGCGGCGTCTCATCCAGCGCTGGACAGACGATGCGCGGGCCTACCTGCGACATCGCGTGCACGACCCCCTTTTGCGCCGGGCGCGCCGGAAAGAGGACTGGTTTCGGGATCCACAACGAGCGCTGGCATCGCGCCTGCTGCTCTCCTTTCGCGCCTACCGTCTGTACCTGCCTCAAGCCGCCTCAAACCGTGACGGCCTTCCCCTGCTCGTGATGCTCCACGGCTGCAAGCAGGACGCGCTGGTCTTTGCGGAAGGCACACGGATGAATGCGCTCGCGGAGCGACACGACTTCATCGTGCTGTATCCGGAACAGAGCCGGCGCGCCAATTTGTTCGGCTGCTGGAACTGGTTTCAACCCGTGGTGTTGCAGGGAAGCGGAGAGGCCGCCGCGATCGCCAGGATCGTGCGCAAAGTCATGAAGCGGTACCGGGTCGATCCCACTCGCGTGTACGTCACCGGCATGTCGGCCGGTGGCGCCATGGCCTGTGTGCTCGCCAACCGCTACGGCGCCATGTTCGCCGCCTGCGCGGTCCATTCCGGCCTCAGGTATCGGGCGGCTTTGTCTCCAGGGGCAGCGTTAGCGGCCATGCGTAGAGGCTCTCCCAATCCTGCACTGGAGACGGCGCATCAGTCCACGCTGGCATCGCAACCTGTCGCTGCTTTCGTTCCCACGCTGGTGATTCACGGCGACCGCGACGAGACAGTCAATCCCGTCAATGCCGACCAGATCATTGAACAGACCCGGACGCTGGCGGAATACGAGTCCATGCCTCCCCAGCCGCTCATCGAAAGTGCTGAGCGTCGCGTCGCAGGTTCGCACCGCGCGTATCAGCTTCGAGACTATGCGCGGGGCGGACGGATCGTGCTGCGCAAGATCATCATCGAGGGACTGGGCCATGCCTGGAGCGGCGGCGACGAGCGTCATCCCTTTAACGACCCGCAGGGGCCCGACGCCAGTCAGCTCATCTGGGACTTCTTGAGAGAATTCCGGCGCAAACCAGGCCAGAAAAGCACCGGGATGCGTTTTTCCCTATCAGCGATCTGGAATCGGCTACGCTGGCGGAACTGAGCGCGGCAGGCCGGGAGAGGGTTGAATTTCGACGCGCGACCAGCCGGTATCAAGCGACGAACCGGACCTGGGATTGCGGTGTGCGGGTGTCCATGTTGCGGCCCCGGTTCATGTGATCGTCGATCTCGGCGGCGCTGCCGATCATGCGGCCATAGAGAAAGATCGTGAACGCCGCCGTCTCGAGCGCCTGCTCCGGAAAAACGCCGGCACGCAACGGTTCCCACACGATCTTCAGGAGCAGCGTCGCGATGAGCGCATCGACGTTGACGCAGAACACATTACGCGTCACCCCCTCGTCGTAGAGGGCCAGAACCAGGGCGCGGTAAAACTCGTGGAAGACGTTGTATTCACCCCGTTCCTTGAACAGGTTGCGCACGAATTCCTCGCGCGGGTCCACATTGACCGCCTTGCCTTTGAATACGGGGTGGTTCACGCAGGGGATGGCCTGTGGCTCTTCGCTGCCGGCCACCTTGTCCGCGGACTTTTGTTGCCCGTACTCCCGGGCGTAGCGGGTAGCCATGGCTTTCAGGTCGAGCCCGTGTTCGGATTTGCCGGGATCGGCGAGATCGGCGCCTTGAAAGCGCTCGAGCAGGAACGCCACGCCTTCGTAGCCATTGCCGCCATGGGCATAGCCCGAGTGAGTCAAAAAGCCCACCATCGCCTTGTTGAGCTGCACCCGTTGCGGTGTCTCAGGGCCGTCGGCGGCTACCGCTCCCTTTGCCCCCTGGCCGGTGATCGATCCCGGCCCGTTGGTGAGAAGCAACCCGATCAGCATCTGGAATGCAAAGAGGTCGGCGGGCCGGGGGTTTCGCCCCAGCAAGGCGACATAGGCTATTTCGGTCAGCGAACGCTTTCCGAGGAGCTCCGCGCCGGGCATTCCGCAGAAGCGCTCCTTCTCGTGCAATGCCGCCTCCGTGGACGCTCCGATCAGCGTTCCGAACAAGCGCATCCACCACGGAAGCGTTTCCGCCGTGAGCCCGGAGATGCGCTTGCGCGTAAGCGGCCCCCACGCGATCGTGGTGGTGATGGCCGCCAGCACGGCATCGGCGGCAGGATGCCCCCCGAGGCTTTCGAGATAGCGCACGAACACCGACTTCGCCCCGCGCGCTTTGAGGCCCGCCAGCATGGCATTCGCCTTCGCGTCCGGATTGGCCCCGAGCAGCAGTCCACGCATTGCCACATCGGTGGCCACCCGGCGCACGTCGAAGGACTCGTCCAGTGCGCTCGCGAGCCCTGCTGCGGCGAACCGCTCGATGAGGGCGCGAGCGGCCTCGCGGGCGCCTGCGGCACAGCGCGGGCCGACGATACTCGCCGCCGCCGCCAGTACGCTGTTGGGCGCGTTGCCCGCTTCGCGGGCGGCCTGCGCGGCCGCCAGCACCGCGGTTCCGTGGAGATTCACTTCGGCGCCGACCGCGACGTTGACCAGCGCCTTGTCATTCTCGCCGCCCGGTTCGTGCAGGAGCGCGAGGCAGATGTTGGCCTCCAGAGGATATTGCGCGGCTTGCAGCATGGACACGCCGTGCAGGCTGGTGACCTGGGTCTTCGGATCCATCTGGGAGGCGCCGGACGCGTCCTTCATGGTCTGGCGTGGGGTCACGGCGCCAATCTGCTTGTTGATCTGCGCGATCTGCTCGTTGTAGGGCGCCGTCGCCTCGACTACGGGGAGGTCGAGCTCCGGGGGGAGCTTGAGCCCGAGGTTCGAGCCAAACCAGGGCTTGAGCGCGAGGCTGCCCTCGGGGGCGAAGTCGGGGCGCGTTGCGTTCTCCCGCATGACGGCAGTGAGCGCCGCCGGAATGTGGGCGATGTTGGTCACTAGCGCCCCTTTCGCCGAGACGACGGGCCGGTCGGGAGTGAAAACGTCCTTCACGCCGAACTTGTCCATGAACCAGCGCTCCTTGCCGGCCGCGTCGTCTTCGCCCCCCGACATGGCGCCTGCATGTCCCACCGCGCGGGTCAGCTTCTTCTTCCAGCGCCCCACGACACAGGCCACGACGGGCTTGGTGAAGCTTGCGTCCAGCTCGTAATAGCCGCCCGGCTCTGAATACAGCACGGCGGCCTTGCTGCGCGCATCGTTGGCGAGCCCAAAGGCGAACTCCGGCGCGGCGAACTGAATGTAGACGTCCTTGCCGCTCGAGATCAGCGTGGTCGTGCCCCACCCCGCCATGCGCAGATAGGTCGCGATGGTGCTGGTGAAGTTGCCGGAGTTCGAAAAGATGGCGATCGATCCCTTCTTGAGCGCCTCCTCCGGCGTGTCGCCGCCCAGGGCGCCGCCGATTCGGACCCGGTTCCAGGCATCCGCCACGCCCAGGCTGTTGCCGCCGAAGATGTCGATGCCGTTTTGCTGCCCCATCGCCCGGATTTCCCGGGAATCGTGCACGGACATTTTCTCCGTGACGATGAAAATCTTCCTCAAGTCCGGATTCACCCGGACCAGCTCGGCCACGCCGTCGCGGGCGGCGGAAGGCGGCAAGTAAACCACACCGCAATTGAACCGGTGGCCATCATCAAGGCCCTCGCGCACGTTGTTATATACCGGAATGCTGCCGATCGGCGTCTCCAGCGCCTGACCGCGGCGGCCGGGCGAGGTGCCGAACACGACGTTGCCGCCCGAATACGCGTGGCCCACCGGCGTTACATCGCTCGATTCGCCGCCGAGAATATTGAGCACGCACACCCGGTCCTCGCGCGTAGCCACCTGCGCGAGCGAGCTGATGCCCACGTAATACTTGAAGTCACCGACGCCCCGTCTTACCATCATTGGCTCTCAAGCGGCTGCCGGCCGCGCGCCCTTCAAGGTGGCCGCAACGCGCTCACGCCCACCCGCCTTCATCCAGGCATCTACCGCCCTGGCGTAGCCGATCACACCGCTGATATCCGAGTCGAAGCCGAAGATGCGGTACGGAAGTCCGAGCGCTTCGCACGTGTCGCGTATCGCGCCCATGCCGCGGACGAGGTTGGGTCCACCACGCCCGAGGACCACGTAGAGCGGTGTAGGGCCGTGCCTGCTGAAGTGCTCGCGCAGGGCGTCTGACATGGCGCGCAGCGTCTCGAAAATGTCGGTGTTGTTTGACTTGCCGCCGATGATGAACAGCACGTTCGTTTGCTTCAGCCAGTGCTTGAAGCAGATGCGCGCCACCTCTTTCATCTTCTCGTATGGCGGGTTGCCACCGAAGTCCGAGGAGATGATGGCATCGTCCCCCAGCATCTCGGAGACCAGCGAATTGGCGCCGCCGCCAAACGTGGGGGCGAGAATCGTGCCCTGGGAGTTGATCACGTAAACGTCGCTCTGGCCCTGGTAGGTTCGCAGTTGGTTGATCTCCTGCTCGAAGTCGGAGTAGTCCACCGAAAACAGGTGTGACGGGACGTTCAAGCGCTGCCAGCGCGAGTCGTCCCGGTCGAAACCGCACTTGAAGTCGCAGGCAACGGGGGTCAAACGACCGCCGCGCTCGGGACGCATGCGGATCGGGTTCAATTCCAGTGTGGTCATGCCGTAGTCGTGATAGAGCTCCCACAGCCTGGGCAGGTGCTGCACCAGGGGCGAGATGATTTCCTTGGGGGCTTCGATGTCGGACAGCGCATTGGCGACCACGAAGGCCTTCAAACCCGTGAGCGGGTCGAACGGCACCGTCGCCACGAACTTCTTGTCCACTTCCTCGATATCCATGCCACCCATGTGAGTAAGCGTCATCATCGGGGCCCGGAAGCGGGTGGAATCGGTAATCGAGAAATAGACCTCATGCTCCGCCGGCACTCCTCCCTCGAACGTAACGCCGTTTGCTTTGGCAACCTGGTTGCCGTGGCGGTGCTCGACGAAGTACAGCCGTTCTTTCTCCCTTAGCGCGGTCTTCAGGTCTTTCGCCCGCCCCAGCAGTCCCGCCTTGCCTTTCTTGCCTACGCCACCCTTGAAAACCGGCTTGACGAATACCTGCCCGCAGCGGTCGATGAGCGCCTTGATTTCCTCTTCGCTGGCGTCCGGACCCAGCACTTCGGCGGTGGGGAAGCCCACGAACCGCAGCATCTTGGCGCCATACAGCATACCGGTGACTTGCATATCGGCCTCTCGATCGGAAGCAACCCATACCGCGGCACGCTGCGGCAGAAGGGTATGGCCGTACCCGTAATAACTTTACTCCTGATTTGCAAACCTCTGTCCGATGAACTGGCGCGCGTTCTCGAGCCCAGAACGTGCCACGAGGCGTCACTTTCCAGGCGGCCGGTCAGTCCACAAATAATGTTGTTCTGAAATAAGGATTATCCGGGGTTCAGAGAACGCCGGATATTCCACCGTCGACGTTGATGCAGGTCCCAGTCACGTAGCTCGACGCATCCGAAGCCAGGAACGCGATGACGTTGGCGACTTCCTCGGACTCGCCCATGCGCCCCATCGGGACGGTCTTGCCCGTCGAACTGTAGTGCTCCTCGACGCTCATTCCGCGCCGCGCGGCGCCGCGCTCCTGCTGCTTGCTCTTGATCTTGCCCACCGCGACGGCGTTCACGAGTATGTTGAAAGGCGCCAACTCCTTCGACAGCGCCTTGGTCAGCGCCAGCCCGGCCGCGCGCGAGATGGTGGTCGGGAACCCGCCCGCGAACGGCTGCTTCGCGCCCACCATGTTGAGATTGATGATGCGCCCGCCGCCCTGCTTCTTCATGTGCGGGATGGCGGCGCGCGCGGTGCGGATCTGCGCGAATACCTTGATGTCGATGTCGGTCTGCCAGGCCTTGTCGTCCACCGCTTCGAACGGCGACTGCCCGGTGCCCCCGGCGTTGTTGACCACGGCGTCGATGCGGCCGTAGCGCTTGACCGTCTCCTCGATGAAGCGCGGCATGTCCTCCGGCTTGGCCGCATCCGCCACCATCGTCATGACTTCCGCGCCGGTCGCCTTGCGGATCGCTTCCGCGGCCCCCTCCATCACGTCGGCGCGCCGCGCGCAGATCGCGAGCTTCGCGCCCTCCTGGGCCAGACGCATCGCCGTCGCGCCGCCGATGCCCTCGCTGCCGCCGGTGATGGCTATGACTTTTCCCTTCAATCCAAGTTCCACAGTGTTCTCCCCCGTAGAGTGGGACACGATTCTGACACAAAACAAAGAGTCAGAGACGTTTTAAACCTTAATAGACAGGATTAACAAGATTAACAAGATTAAAACAAAATCTTAAACCTGCATTGCTTCTGGTTCGGTCTAATCCTGTAAATCCTGTCAATTGCCTTTGACGTTCTGCCGTTTCTTGGCGTCTT
This sequence comes from uncultured Streptomycetaceae bacterium, assembly GCA_964498105.1. Lineage (GTDB taxonomy): Bacteria > Pseudomonadota > Gammaproteobacteria > Burkholderiales > SG8-41 > SG8-41. The sequence goes on along the minus strand of CAZCGD010000243.1, from coordinate 11,592 downwards.
GGCGTCTTGGCGGCTCAATTCTTGGTCTACTGATCGTCTGCTAAACTCGCGGCATGATCATCGCCATTCCCGACGATTACCACGGCGTCGTTCACCGGCTGGACTGCCTGGCGAAGCTGACCGGACACGAGGTCCGCATCTTCCGAGACGTCGCGCCTCCGACAGAGCGGCTGATCGCCAACCTGCAGGAGGCCGGGATCATCGTGCCGGTGCGCGAGCGCACGCGCTTCACGCTTGAGATCATCGAGCGCCTGCCGCGGCTGAAGCTCTTCAGCCAGACCGGCCGCAGCACGCACCACATAGACGTAGCGGCGTGCACCGGGCGCGGCATCGCCATCATAGCGGGCACGAACGCATCGCCCTACACCGTCGCCGAGCACACCTGGGCGCTGATCCTGTCCTCGCTGCGCCGCCTGCCCGACGAGACCGCGATGATGAAGCGCGGCGAGTTTCGCCAGTCGTTCAGCGGCACGCTGCACGGCCGCACGCTCGGCATCTTCGGGCTCGGCAAAATCGGCAAGCTGGTAGCCGCCACGGGAGCAAGCTTCGGCATGCGCGTGCTGGTGTGGGGGCGTGAAGCATCGCTCACCGCGGCGAATACCGCCGGTTACGACGCCGCCGCGTCCCGGCGGGAATTCTTCGAGCAGGCGGACGTGCTGGTGCTGATGGTAAGGCTGTCCTCAGCTACACGCGGCATCGTCACAGCCGAGGACCTGGCCCGGATGAAGCCGACCGCGCTGCTCGTCAACACCGCGCGCGCCGAGCTGGTCGCCCCCGGCGCGCTGATCGCGGCGCTGAAGAACGGACGCCCCGGCCGCGCCGCCGTCGACGTCTTTGAAAACGAGCCGGTGCTGAACGGCGACCACCCGCTGCTGAAACTCGACAACGCGCTGTGCACCCCGCATACCGCGTGGCTGGAGCAGGACACCTACGAGATGTACTTTGGCGAGGCCTTCGACAACATATCGGCTTTCCTTGCCGGAAAGCCGGTCAATCTTGTGAACCCCGAAGTACTCAGCCGCCGACGAGCGCCAATTGACGCGGATAGGGCGTAACCTTCATCCCTCATCCCTCCGCCCTCATCCCTGCCATATGAAGACCCTATTCGACCAGGAAACATTCGAAGCACTGCAGCTGTTGTGCGACGAGGCTGGCGAGGCGTTGCAGCTTGCCAAGGCAAGCCCGGACCTCGACGATCTCTCCGCCACGTTTGCGGTGACGCTGCTCAAGCTGGGCCTCGCCACGGGGTTCGTCGAGCAGCGCTATCCCGGCTTCGCCAAGGAGATCGAAGTGAAGCGTCAGCGTGTGATCGACGCGCTGACGAAAGAGCAGCAGGAACAACAGAAGCAACCGAAGCATTGAACCGCCAAGAAACGGCAAAACTCAAAGGCAATTGACAGGATTTACAAGATTAGACCGAAACAAGAGCAAAACAAATTCAGATTCTTGATTTTGTTAATCTTGTTAATCTTGTTAATCCTGTCAATCCTGTCAATCCTGTCTATTAAGGTTTTGACCTTGTCAGCAGCGATTTTCCAGACATGACGCAAACCATCACGATCGCGCAGCGCTACTGCGGCCCACCGGAAACGGGCAACGGCGGCTACGTCTGCGGCCTCCTTGCGGAGTTCATCGACGGCCCGGCGCTGATGCGGCTGCAGGAACCAACGCCGCTCGACGTCGCGATGGAGGTCAGGCAAGTGCAAAGCGGGGTCGAGTTGATCCGGGGCGCGACAATCATCGCCACCGCCCGGCGGTCGGAAGTAGCACTCGCCGTACCCCGCGCCCCGGACTACGCCCAGGCCGAGGCTGCTGCGCGCGACTACAGAGGATTCAAGTCGCACCCCTTCCCGCACTGCTTCGTGTGCGGTCCGCAGCGCAAGGCAGATGACGGCTTGCGCATTTTTCCGGGGAGGCTCGCCGCAACGGGCCTGGTCGCTTCGCCGTGGGTGCCCGACGCGTCGCTGGCCGACAGTGCGGGGCTCGTCCGCCCGGAGTTTCTGTGGGCAGCCCTGGACTGCCCGGGAGCGTTCGCGTTCGAAGTTGCGGACGGAACTCCGCTGCTGCTCGGCGAGATGGCCGCCTCGATCAGCGGTCAGGTACGGGTCGGAGAGCGCTGCGTGGTGATCGGCTGGGAGCTCACCCGCGACGGCCGCCGGCATTACACCGGCACTGCGCTCTTCTCCGAATCGGGAGAGCTGCGCGGCTTGGCCCGCGCCACCTGGTTCGAAATTCCTCCTCCCGAAAAAGGATAAACACGAAGGGGCCCATTCCCTTTCGCCTTTCGCCTTTCGCCCTAGCCCCCCGCCCGCGCCTGTGCCTTGAACTTCACCCAGTCAAAATCCTCGCTGCCCTCGACCAGGCCGGCGGGCGTCAGTCGATACGATTTGTCGCGCACCGTCATGTCGAGGCCGTCGCGGCCATTGAAGAGACCGCAGCGCATGACGACGCCAACCTCGCCCTTGCCGTCTGGCCCGGTGGACAGCAGGATCGCCCGCTCCGCATCACGGTCGGCGTTGGTGAAGGACAACGCCCCGGACATCGAGATCTTGACCGGGATCGCAGCCGTCGTCAGGACCTGGATCCCGACGTGCCGCTGCTGCTGCGCGTCGCGCACGATGCGGCGAATCAGTCCGATACCCCAGTACTGGGAAGCTTCGCTCCGCAATCCAACCAGCGAGCCGACCCTGATCCAGTCGCTCTTCACGGTAGGGATGACGGCGCCGTAGCCGCCGTCGCTTACGTCTTCCACTATCCAGCTCTCCACGGACGTCGCGGACTGATTCAGGCTGAAGTCGAGCGTGTCGTCGTCGGATGGTTCGAGCGTCTTGAGGATGTCCTTCAGTCCTGGCACTACCGTGATGCGACCGGCGGACCGGCGCCGCTCCGAGCCGCGCGCCGGCGGCTGTTCCGACCAGTACTGGGCGAGATGCCTGAAGGTGCCGATCACGTCGTCCTTGCCGTAGTCGCCACCGAGGTTGACGTCATCCGGCACTGAGCCGGTCTCCAGGATTTTTGCGATCAGCTGATTCAGATCCGCCAGCCCTTTACCGGCGCCGATAAAACGCAGTGTTGCCGTGGGCTCCGCCCCCTTGAACAGCCGTACCGCCGGGCCCGGCGAGCCCAGATCGACGCAATGAGTGCAGCCGTCCGGTTTGCTCGAAATCCGGAATCCAGACGCGAGATGCGCCGCCGTCCGTTCGGCGATCTCCTGGCGCAGCGGCGGCAGACCCTCGGGGGATGAAGCGGAGTACATCATCGCCGTGAGGTACTCGCGCCTCACTTTGCTCTCGCCAAGCGCGCCGGCGTAGATTGCGACCTCGCTGTCGGCAAAGCCACTCTGTTCGGCGATCGAGTAGGCCTGCGCGAGTTCCGACCAGATGCGTGGCTCGACCGGACCGTAGCGCAGCAACTGCCACTTGAGCTGAAACGTCAGCGCGCGAATGATGCGGGCGACGATTACCGGCAAACTCTTGCGGATAATGGTCATGCCGATCAGGCCGTCCTCGTACTGCTTGAGGCAGTGCAGGTAGCCGTCGCCAAGCTGCCGCCACACGCCGAAGTTCGCGGTCCACAGCCGGTTCTCCTGGAACTTCAACTGGCGGGGCATCGAAAGATAGTCCTGGGACAGCTTGCGCATGTGTTTTCTGGCGGCGCCATCGAGCAGGTCGATGTTCTCGAATCGCTGGTTGAGCTTGAACTCCCCGGTTTGATTGATCGTGTCCAGCCAGTACGTGATTTCTTCGAGCGCCTTGGCGGCGTCGTTCGCCGGCAGCTCGTCGATGATCTCACGCGCCCGTTTGGCGTCGGACATGGGATGATCGACCTTGCCCCCTAACCAATTTGCCATGCGCTCATCCTTCATCCTTGCTTCTGACATCCTGCGCCCCCAGCGCGCGCTGCAGCTCCTCCGCCTGCCTTTTCTCCTGCCGCCCGCCGCGGATGCGCGCCTGGCTGACGAGGCGGGTGAGGTGGTTGTTGGTACGCGCGAGGGCCTGCAGCAGCTCGCGGTTGATCGCATCCTGAAATTTCGCTGCCACTGCGTCGCGGCCGGTAAACAGCGCGTCGAACCCGGCCTTACCGAGCTCCAGCAGCACCGTGCGCTCGCGCGCGGCGGCGCTCATGCTGTGGGAGTGCCCCTCCGCCAGCGCCATGACCCCGCACAACCGGCCCGGCCCCAGTATGCCGATGCGGTGACGCTGGCCATTCGCGGCGCACCCGATTTCAAGCGCCCCGCGCACGACCACGTACGCGGCCTCACCCGGATCCCCCTGGTGGAACAAAATGCGACCGCGATCCAGTTCCAGCAGCTCCGTCTTCCCGGCGAACTCAGCCAGTTCGTCGGCGCCGAAGCGCTTGAAGATCGGCAACAGCGGCAGGAACGGCCGATAGTCGAACGAGCACTGCCCGCGCCGCAAGCTCTCCGGCCCCGCCATCTGACCGGAAAGAGGCAACACCACGTTCTGCGAAGCGCTCGAGGCGACGATGCGATCGTTCATCTCGCGCACCCGCTGGCACAGAGTGAGCGTGATGCGGTTCTGGATGGTGAACGCCGCGCGCTCGCGCTGGGCGAGCAGCATGCGGAAGCTGTCGCGCTCGACGAAATAGCCTTTTACCGGCGCCTTGGCAATCACCGTCGCGGAGCGCGTGCCGCTCTCCAGCAGCGCCATCTCCCCCAGCACGCTGCCCGGCCCGAGCGTCGCCACCGTCGTTTCGCCGCCGCCCGGGAGCACGGTAGTGACGTCCGCGCTGCCCGACTCGATGATGTAGGCGCCGTCCGCGGACTGCCCCTGGCGCACCAGCGGCGCGGCGGCGGCGAATCCGACCGGCCGGAAGATGCGCAGTATCCCCTCGAGCCCTGCCCGCTCGATGCCGGAAAACAACGGAATGGCGTCGATGAGCTGCCTCGCGCCGTCGCTCACGGTCGCCCCGCAGAAAAACCAATGGACAGGATTGACATGATTAACAGGATTAAACCGAAGCAAAATCAAGAGCAAGAATGGACAGGATTAACAGGATTAGACCGAAACAAAAGCAAAAGCAGTAGTTCCATGTTTGAGTCTTATTGATACCATCGTTTCGGATCTTGGTTTTGATCTAATCCTGTATATCCCCTTCCCCCGCGTGCGGGGGAAGGTAGGATGGGGGCGCCCCGATCAGGGCGTGTTAATCCTGTCTATTTGGTTTTGAACTTGGACTTTGCCTTAATCCTGTAAATCCTGTTAATCCTGTCTATTTTTCTTTTTACTCGCCTCTTTCCATCACGCCGTCCAGCACGCAGCGCGGCTCACCGCGGGCGATGGTCAGGCTGCCGCTCACTTTGCCCTCCATGCCGCAGTAACGCATGCGATCGATGTCGCGGAAGATGAAATGGAAGCGCTTGCCCGCTTCGTGCCCGATGAGGAAGGCTCCGGTATCCTCCGACAGCGTGACGACGGTGACGCTGCCGGAGTCCTCCCAGCGGCTGTAGACATCGCCGCGCTCGATTTCCATCGAGCAGGTGCGCGGCTTCCAGATGCTGTAGTAGGCGAAGCGGTTGACCTTGCCGTTCACCAGCTCCACCGCAATGCGTGCGTGATTGTCCTGGGTGCCGAGCGCGCAGGCGAGCCTCTCGATCTTCTTCACCGGGGCCTTGCCGATCCTCTGCTCCGCCCCCGCCGCCTCCGCAGGAGCAGCTGCCAGCGATAACACACAGCATACGGAAAGGGTGAGCCCTATCCTCTTGATATTGTTCCCCTCACTCCTCACTCCTCTCTCCTCACGCTGCTTCAATTGGCCACGATACCGGCGTTCCTGATCACCGTGGCCCACTTCTCGTACTCCGACTTCATGTAGGCCCCGAACTCCTGCGGCGTGCTGGTCCTGACCTCGAGCCCCTGCGTCAGCAGCAACTGCTTGACGTCGGGCAATTGGAGCGCGCGCACGATCTCGGCGTGCAGGCGCTCGACGATCGGGCGCGGCGTCTTCGCGACGGTGACGACGCCGTACCAGTTGTCGGCCTCGAAGCCCGGCAGCCCCGCCTCCGCCACGGTCGGCAGCTCGGGCAGCACCACCGAGCGACTGGCGGTGGTGACCGCAAGGCCGCGGATCCTGCCCGCCTTCACCTGCGGCACCGCGGTTGGCGCGGACGAAAATACCAATTGCACCTGGCCGGCCAGCAGGTCCATCATCGCCGGCGCTCCACCCTTGTACGGCACGTGCACCATCTTCGTCCCGGCCATGCTGTTGAACAGTTCCGCCGCGAGGTGCCCCGCGTTGCCCGCCCCCGAGGAGCCGTAGGCGAGCTTGTCCGGTTGCGCCTTCGCCAGGGCAATCAGCTCCTTCACCGACTTAGCTGGCACCGAGGTGTGCACGACCAGGACGTTGCTGCCCGAGGTGGCCCAGGTGACTGCTGCGAAATCCCGCAGGGGATGGTAGGTGAGGCCCTTGTAGAGGTGGGTGTTGACCGCCAGCCCGCCGAGCGAGGAAACCATGATCGTGTAGCCGTCGGGCGCAGATTTGGACACGATGTCGGACGCCACGCTGCCGGCGGCGCCGGCGCGGTTATCCACGATCACCTGCTGGCCGAATGCAGCGCTCAGCTTCGGGCTCAGCGCGCGGGCAACGATGTCGAGGCCGCCACCCGGCGCATTTGCCGCGATAAAGCGTATCGGACGGGTCGGCCAGTTGCCGTCCTGGGCCCAGGACAGTTGCGCGATACCGAACAGCGCCACGGCGGCGGTCCATGCCGGCACTACCAAAGTGATTCTTCCTTTCATCGCTCCCCCGTCCATCGCCTGTCACCTGGCCGTCCGCGCCGCTTGCCGGATCGGCCCGTAATCTTTATCGTGAAATGATTATAGCTAACTAAGAGTGCCTGACATAATGAAACGCGCGCGCTTGAGTCAGGCAAACTAGGAGTTTCCTCCTGCCATCCGGAACAATCCGCATGAAACGCTGGCGCAACCCCAACATCGTGTCGTTTTCGCACGCGCTGCCCGATCTTGTGTCGGGCAGGCGCACGCCGCGCGACTTCCTCGAGCGCTGCCTCGAAATGATCGCCGCGCGCGACCGGACGATCAAGGCGTTCGTCACGCTCAATACGGCGGCGGCGCGCAAGGCAGCGGACGCCGCAACCAGGCGCTACCGGGCGGGCCAGCCGCTGTCGCCCGTGGACGGCTGCCCGGTGGCGATCAAGGACATCATTGCCACCGCCGACATGCCGACCCAGATGAACTGCCCGGCGTTCAAGGGCTGGCAATCGGGGCAGGACGCAGCGTGCGTCGCAGCCCTGCGAAGCGGCGGCGCCGTGATCATCGGCAAGACCGTCACCACCGAGTTCGCCATCGGCTATTCCGGCCCGACCACCAATCCGTTCGACCCGGAACGCACCCCCGGCGGCTCGTCCAGCGGCTCCGCCGCGTCCGCCGGCGCCGGCATGGTGCCGGTCGCGCTCGGCACCCAGACCCAGGCCTCCATCCTGCGGCCTGCCTCCTACTGCGGCGCGGTGGGCTTCAAGCCGACGATCGGCGCGCTGCACACCGCCGGCATTCACCCGCTTTCGGCGACCTGCGACCATCTCGGCATGCTGGCCGGCACGCTCGAGGACGCGTGGCGCGTCGCATCCCATGTCTCGCTATCGATCGGCAGCCCGGGTAACCCCTTTTTGAGCGGCGCGGGCGCAGAGCCGCCGCTGCCCCGAAAGCCGAAGAAACTCATCCGGCTCTATACCCGCGGCTGGACCGAGATCGACAGCGATACAGAGGACGCATTTGACGAAACCATCGGCGCGCTTGTGAAAGCTGGCGTCAAGATCGCAAGCCGCGACAACGATTCGGGCATCGCCCGGCTCGAAGCGGCGCTCGATGCGGGCGTGGACGGAGCCATCGCCATCGTCGCCTACGAAATGAAGTGGCCGTACGAGGATTACATCGCGCGCTTCGGCAGCGTCATCGGCAAGCGGATTCACGGCCTGATCGGGGAGGCGCGCAAGATGTCGCCCGGCGATTACGAGAAGCTGCTGGAGAACCGCCGGCGCATCCGGCACCTCGTCCACGAGACGATGGGCGGCGCCGACGGGATGATCACTCTTGCCGCCTCCGGCCCGGCAATCCTCGGGCACGAGTTCACCGGCAGCCGCACGTTCCTCATCTACGGCTCGTGGCTGGGGCTGCCGGCGTTCTCGCTGCCGCTGCTGCAGGTCAACGGGCTGCCGCTCGGCGTGCAGCTCATTGGTGAGCCGGGCGGCGATGGCAAGCTGTGCGCGGTGGCGAACTGGCTGATGCAAAATCTTAATTAGCCGCCGATGAACGCCGATAAAATCAAGAACAAAAAGCATTAGCCACAGAGAGCACAGAAAAATCAAAGACCCTAAATAACGACTAACGGCTTGTCGAAAGGAACCTACGGTGGCCATCGCCCGCAAGAAGCTGAAGAAATGGAATGATATTCACCAGTACGCGCAACCCCGCTGGCTTTATCGCGGGCAATCTTCAGCGTCATCGGACATGAAGACCTCGATCGAGCGCTGCTTCGAGCGCGAGAAGATACCACCCGGCCAGCGCAGCGAACTCGAAATGGAGCTGCTTCGAGAGTTCAAGCGCGCGTATCACCAGTTTGCGCATCATGTCCCGAATCCCGGGCACACCCTCGAATGGCTATCCGTCATGCAGCACCATGGAGCGCCGACCCGGTTGCTGGACTTTACTTACTCCATCTACGTGGCGGCTTACTTCGCGCTGGAAACCGCGGACACGGACTGCGCGGTCCTGGCGATCTACGGTCCGTGGCTTACCAGGGAATCCATTCGGGCGCTTGGCAAGGCCGGCAAGCGGGACGTCCGCAAGCTTCAAGCGCCAACAGACGAGGAACAGGAAAAAGTCATCTACCAATCGTTCTTCAAGCCGCCGTTCGTTCGCACCGCAAGCCCGCGGAACCCGCTCCGGCTCAACGAACGATTGCGGGTCCAGAAGGGGGTGTTCATCATCCCCGGCGATCCAAGGATCGGGTTCATGGATAACTTGCAAGCCCTGTCGGGCTACGACAGCGCCGATCACATGCTGCAAATCGTCATCCCGGTCGCTATGCGGCGGGAGGCCTTGCAGCAGCTTCACAACATGAACATCTCGCGGACTAGCCTTTTCCCCGGCCTGGATGGTTACGCCCGATCGCTGGGCGTCTATCATCCGGCGTTCGACCCAAAGCAGTGGGACTGAGCATTTGATCTCGTTTCCCTTGGCGGGCTTGGCGGTTCGATTTGCGTTTCTCTCTCTGCGTCCCCTGCGGTTAATATGATTCTCAGCCCGTCGATTGACAAAGCAACGGCATTCGGCGAAGTATGGCTGAGAAATCCGAGAATGACGGAGGACGAGTATGTTTCGCACAACAAGAATGCTCGCGCTGACACTTGCGGCGCTGTGCTTGTGGCCGGCTGTCGCTTTTTCCCAGGCTTATCCCAGCAAACCGATCCGGCTGATCGTGCCGTTCCCGGCGGGCGGCGGGGTGGACTACATCGGGCGCATCGTGGGCAAGGGCCTGTCCGAGCGCCTCGGCCAGCAGGTGCTGGTGGACAATCGCCCCGGCGCCAACGCCATCGTCGGTCTCGAGGCGCTGAAGGTTTCGGCCCCGGACGGATACACCATCGCAGCCGCCTCCGCCGGCCCGCTGGCGGTCAATCCATTCGTCTATGCCAAGCTGCCTCACGACACGGTGAGGGACTTCACCTACATCGCCAACATGGTGGCGTTCCCGCTGCTGCTGGTGTCGCACCCGTCGCTGCCGGTGAAGAACGTGAAGGAGTTGATCGCGCTCGCCAAGGCGCGGCCGGATGAGATCGCCTACTCCTCGCCCGGCTCCGGCAACACCGGCCACCTTGCCGCCGCGCTGTTTGAATCCATGGCCAGGGTGAAGACCATCCATGTTCCCTACAAGGGCACAGCACCCGCCGTCATCGCCGTGCTGTCCGGCGAAACCCAGCTCACCTGGAGCAGCATCCCGGCGATATTGCCCCACGTGCGCAGCGGCCGGGTGAAAGCGCTCGGCGTCGGCAACGCCAAGCGGATCCCGTCGCTGCCCGATTTCCCGACCGTCGCTGAAGCGGGCGTGCCGGGGTTCGAGTGCGTCGCATGGGGCGGCTTGATCGGGCCCGCCAATATGCCCCGGGACATCGTGTTGCGGCTGAACAAGGAGACTATCGCCACCCTGAGCCAGAAGGACGTCATCGACCGCATGCTGTCGGAAGGCACGGTGCCAACGCCCTCCGGCCCGGATGAGTTCCTCGCCTACATGAAATCGGAACTGAAGAAGTGGGGCGAGGTGGTGAAGATTGCGGGAATCAAGCCCGAGTGATGCGTGACATGGTGAGGCGTGACATGGTGAAGCGTGACGTGGTACCCCGTGACTGCGCTACGTGAAATTCAGGTTGCGTCAACCGCGAATCAGAACTAACAGCAGCAACAATGAGCGACGCCTTATCATGTCACGCTCCACCACGTCACGCCTGATCACGTCACGATTCATCTAGACCGCCGCGGAAATGGCGTCGCCCATCTCAGTGGTGCTCGCTTTCCCGCCCAGATCCGCCGTAAGGTGCTTCGCCTCGGCGATGATCCGGTCAACCGCCGCGTCGATGAGCTTTGCGGCCTGCGTTGCCTTCGGCTCGTTGCGTTTTCTCCCGAGCCATTCGAACAGCATCTGTCCTGACATAATCAGCGCATAGGGGTTGGCGATGTTCCGGCCGGCGATGTCCGGTGCGGAGCCATGCGTCGCCTGTGACATCGCAAGGCGCTCGCCCACGCACAGCCCCGGGGCAAGTCCGAGCCCGCCGACGACGCCCGCGCCCTCGTCGGTCAGGATGTCGCCAAACTGGTTGGTGGTGACCACCACATCGAATTGCTGGGGCTTCATGACGAGCTTCATCGCGAAGCCATCCACCAGCACTTCGTTCAGCGTGACGTCCGGGTACTCCTTTGCAAGCTTGCGGCATTCCTCGGCGAACATGCCGCAGGCGAGCCGGTAAACCGGCTCCTTGTGCACCGAAGTGACGGTTTTGCGAGGACGCGTGCGCGCAATGTCGAAGGCCTCTTTCGCGACGCGCCGCGAGCCCTTGCGCGTGATGACGCGCGCGGCGATGGTGATATCGTCATTAGGGCGAAACTCGCCACTGCCCGCGAATACGGTGTCGGAGGACTGCATGCCTTCCGTCACCTCGCGCAAAAACACGATGTCCACGTTCTTGTGGACCGATTGGATGTTCGGGTACGACTTGACCGGCTTGATGCTGGCGTAGAGATCGAGGCGCTTCCTCAGCGGCGGCATGATCCAGGTCGGGTCGTTGCGCGGGTAAGCACCGTGCCCGATCGGCCCGCACAGAAAGCCGTCGGTTTTTTCCAGCGCCTCCACGGTGACCTGGGGCATGGTGTGCCCGTGCAACTCGTGCCCGCGCCTTCCGATCGGGTGGTCGCTCCACTCGATCTCCAGCCCGACCTTCTTAGCCGCGGCCTTCATCACCTTGACGGCCTCGGGCACCACTTCCAAACCGATATCATCTCCAAGCAGCACGCCAATTTTCAACATTTATTTCCTCTCGAAATCGGTAGTGACATGATGATTCGT